>CANHTV010000048.1 GCA_947463285.1 Verrucomicrobiaceae bacterium
AAAACCACCTTCTTCAGCCTCTTCTTGGGTGACGGGGGCTCGTAGATCTTCAGTCGTCGTTTCGACGATAGGCTTTGTTGCCAGCTTGGCTGGTGGTGGTTTGGAGGCAGGCGCTGTCTGCTGGCGGCGTGTCGGATCAGGGGCATCCCATGCGCTGTTATCGACCACACCACCGACGCGGCTTACCGAAGAAGCAGTGACTTGCTTCTTAGAAATCGAAAGATGAACACCACACTTTTTGCAAAAGGTAGAAACAACGAGGCGCGGCTCGTACTGAGCCGCGCCACAAGAAGGGCACACCACTTCAATCTGTCCTTTTGGCGGTGCTGGCCGGTCACTTTTCTTGCCGAAAAGTCCTCGAAACACTCAGGTAAATTGCAGATTAAGGTTGAGGCGCGCGTGCTGGAGCGGAGGCAGCTTTGTTGTCTGCCTTCTTGCCAACGGAGGACTGACCCATGAATGTCGCGCCTTCTTCGATGGAAAGAGTACCGGCACTGATGTCTCCCACGAGGATGGCATTGCTCTTGAGTTCGCAGCGCTCAGCTACCGTGATGTTGCCTTCGACCTTGCCGAAGATGATCACTGAGCGGGTTTTGACCTCGCCTTTGATGAGAGCGTTTTCACCGACAGTCAGGCTGCCGTCGGAGATGACTTCACCTTCGATTTTACCGTCGATGATGAGGTCATGGGAAAATTTGATCGAACCTTTGATTTCGACGTCATTGGCGAGAACGTTTTTACTGGAAGTCATGTTGAAGGAGGAGGGTGCGCGTTGAATTGTTGCAGCGGGAGATGGCGAAGAGATAATGGGGGTGCGTTCAGCTGCTGGAGCTGGAGCTACCGATTCTGCACGCGTATCCTTTTGCGCTTCTGATGGTTGACCGATAATTTGCCTGAGCATGGGATTAAACTATAAAGGGGCCGAGAGTTGAGTGTCAATGTTTCGGTCGAAATTTTTTTAGCAAATCTCACGCCATCTCTTGAGGGAAATTATGGTGGTGATTTTGTCGAATGGTTGGTGGCTCTATGAGCGTGGTTATTCCTGCGGAATGTATGATCGTGACGTATGTTCTAGAAGTGGCTCTGTTTTCCATCGTATGGATGCTTCCTGGTTGGTTTATTCCGTTAGTCCGCAACTATGTCCCACGCTGCTGCTGCGCTCACTGGAGTGAATTTTGCTGTCGCTGAGACGGGAGGTTTTGTGGTCTGCACCAAGGAAGGTAACGCCGACATGGGAGTGCATCTGGCTTCCGTTCACATTGCCTGCATGAGGATCGAAAAATCATCCCCAAACAGGAGCATCTAGGCGTTTTATGCGCTTGCTGGCTCGCAGCGCTACTGGGCAGCCTAGCACCATCTTTAGCTCACACTTTTTGAAGTCGCGGGCAGGGCAGGAGATGCATCTAGTGCTGGTGGATAATGGTCGCAGTCGTCAGCTCAGTCGGGCCGACTATCGACAGTCACTGGCCTGCATTCGCTGCGGGGCTTGCTTTAATACCTGCCCGGTTTATCGCCGTAGCGGTGGCTAAAGTTACAGCTACTACATCGCAGGACCGATCGGCAGTATTCTGGCTCCGAATGTGGACAAGGCTGCCCACAGTTCCATGCCCTTTGCATCAACATTGTGCGGATCATGCAGTCAGGTGTGCCCGGTGAAGATCGACATCCAAGCGCAGTTGCTGAAATGGCGGCAGGAGATCACAGCGGAAGGTCACGCGCCTTGATGAAAAACACTGGTGATGCAGCTGGGTAGCTTTGTAATACCTCGAATGTGCCAGGCCTGTCGGGAAATGTCGATCTTCAGGCCATTAATGACCCTCATGACTTGGATGGCGTCCAAACCGCCATTCTGTCGGCACGTTTTGCTGTTTTTGAAAAGGCGTCTGGCTGAATGAATCTGAGCTCGGTCCACACTGAGTGCTGCCAATGATTGCCGAGCATCTTTTCTTGGTTCTTAAAGCAGACGCTATCGCCGCTGATATGCATGAGGCCTCCAGTGCCACGGTTTTGATTCATGATTGACGGGCCGGAATAGCAGCTTTCTGAAACTCTTCTGCTATGCGTGGTTGCACTTTCGAGCGGCTTCGCCAATCTGAGAGGACTGTTTATCTCATGCCTCACGCTTTACTCATCAAATTTCCTGGCACCAACTGCGATGTCGAAACCTCCAGCGCGCTAGTGGCCGCAGGATTTACAGCCGAGGTGATCGCTGTTTCAGAGCTTGCACCCGAGTCACTCCAGAAAGCACAGCTTGTCGTGTTTTCCGGTGGTTTCAGCTATGGCGACTACGTCATGAGCGGGCGTATTTCCCAGTTGATTACCAAGCACAAACTCGGTGATCGCTTGAAGAGTTTTGTGGCGGATGGCGGTTATGTGTTGGGCATCTGCAATGGTTTCCAGATTCTTACCCAGCTTGACCTTCTTCCTCGTGGTAGCCTCATTCACAACATCTCCGGTCGATTCATCTGCCGCTGGGTACCCTTGAAAAAGAATAGTTCTACTAGCCCCTATTTAAAGCTGCTGCCAGACAATTTTGAGCTACCTGTCGCCCACGCTGAAGGACGTTTCGTCGGGGAGACTGGTGATGCTGAAAAATACGTCAAAGATGGCCACGGAGCCTTGCTTTATGGCAACGACATCAACGGCTCCACCGCTCAAATCGCGGGACTTCAGGACGACACGGGCCGCGTTTTCGGTCTCATGCCCCATCCTGAGCGTTTTATTGGACGGGACACACACTACGATCCTGATTGGGCCGCTGCTGAAAAAGGCTGGGGCTACTACCTCTTCAAAGGTGTGGCTGAAGCGCTGGCGGCTTAAGAAAGCCTCGGTCTCTTTTTGCCTTCAGCAGTTTTTTAAACGAAGGCCATGCCTGTTGTTGAGATTACAGCAGGCTGCATGATAGGTGGATATCGATGGAAACTTCTGAAACCCCGCCGTGGGAAGCCAAGAAAAAGACCGCTAAACGAGGACTCCTGCGGAAGTTCCTGTTATGGGCATTTTTCATTGGCCTGATCGCTTTTGTTGCCTACGGTTTGAAAGCAAAACCTGTGCCGGTCGAGATTGCTACGGTCGCTCGTGGACCCTTGACGGTTTCTGTTTTGGAGGAAGGGAAGACGCGCGTCAGGCATCGCTACGTTATCACCGCACCAGTGGCCGGAAATATGCGCCGCGTGATTCTAAAGGCCGGTGATGAGTTGAAAGCTGGTGAGACGGTTATCACAGTGATTGAGCCTGGCATAGCTCCTTTGTTGGACGCTCGCTCAAGAGCCCAGGCTGAGGCGCGAGTCTCGCTGGCTGGTGCTGCACGATCACAGGCCGAGCAGTCGCTCGAAGTTACCAAAACGGCGGCTCAGTTTGCCAAGGCTGGCTGGGAGCGCGTGAAGTCGAATCTCGCTCAGGGCAGTATTTCCGTTACGGATCGTGATCTAATTGAAAGAGAATCGCTCGTGCGTGAGCGCGAAGTCAGGGCAGGTGAGTTTGCTCTGAAAATGGCTGACTATGATTTGGAACAGGCCCGGGCGGCCTTGTTGCAGTTCAATCAGCCGGCTGTCGCAGGTTCGACAATCGAAGTGAAAGCTCCTGCTTATGGTCGTGTACTCAAAGTTCATCAGGAAAGCGCCGCGATGATTGCTGCGGGGGCCGCCATCATCGAGATGGGGGATCCTGCCGATTTAGAGATCGAAGCGGAAATCCTCTCGCGTGATGCGGTGGCGATTTTTCCTGGCGCGGAAGTCTCGGTGGAACAATGGGGCGGTGAAACACCATTGAAAGGACGCGTACGTCGAATAGAGCCGGCTGCATTTACGAAGGTTTCAGCTCTTGGTGTCGAAGAGCAGCGCGTCATCGTTTTGAGTCATCTCGATGCGCTGCCGGAGCAGGCGAAGGCCCTTGGAGATCGCTACCGAGTCGAGGTAAAAGTCGCCATCTGGAGTGAACCTGATGTGTTGCTGGTTCCAAGTGGGGCTTTGTTCCGTGAGGGGCGTGAATGGAAAACCTTTGTGCTAAATGCTGGCAAAGCCAGAAAGCAGGCAGTCACGACGGGCCGCACGGATGGAAAAATGACCCAAGTCATCAAAGGACTGAGTGAGAAAGATCAAGTCCTTATGCATCCTCCTGATGTGGTGAAGGATGGCACGGAAGTTAGTCCACGCGTCGTGGAGTAACAGGCAAACCAGACACCTCTAGCTTGCTACTGCGGCCTTTTTTGACGGCGTCTTTTTAGCCGTCGTAGGTTCCAGTCTGGCTTGGACGTCGGTGACACTGAGGCCCAGAAACTTGGCCGTTTTGGGCGCGTTTTCGTCGAAATTACGATAGGCGAGCCTTGTGATTTCTTTTTCGATCCAAGGCAGTAGTTCCATGTCCGGCGTCATTTGAGCGACATGGATCAATGTCGTCAGCGCGTCACGCATCCGAGTGACCGTGCTGGCAGGGTTGGTATGACGACTGCTGTTAGCGATGCTTCCAAGAGGAATGTCCGAAGGTAGCAACACATCGGAATTAGAAAGGGCGCAGGCTCGTTGGATGGTGTTTTCCAACTCACGCACATTGCCCGGCCAATCATAGGCTTCCAGTAATGACAAAGCGTCGTCCGTGAAGCGCATGGTCGGTCCACGGCGGCGGGCGGACTGGCGTAGTAGGAAAAACTCTGCCAGCAGGCGCACATCTTCGCGGCGTTCACGAAGCGGCGGGATGTGAATGCGCACGACGTTGAGGCGGTAGAATAAATCTTCCCGGAAAGTGCCTTTGGCGACCTCAGCTTCCAGGTCTTTATTCGTGGCAGCCAAAACACGAACATCACACTTAAGGGTTTGATTGCTGCCTACACGGCAGAATTCGCCCTCTTGTAGCACGCGAAGCAGTTTGCTTTGCACTGCCAGCGGCATATCTCCGATTTCATCAAGGAAAAGAGTGCCACCGTCGCATTGCTCAAAGCGCCCGATGCGCTGCGTCACAGCACCCGTGAAGCTGCCTTTTTCATGGCCAAAAATTTCGCTCTCCATCAGATTATCTGGGATGGAGGTAATGTTGATGCCGACGAATTCCTTTTGGGTGCGAGGACTGAATTTATGAATGGCGCGGGCGACGAGTTCTTTGCCGCAGCCGCTTTCGCCTGTCACCATGACTGGGGCATCACTGCGTGAGACGCGACCGATCATTTTAAAGACATCCTGCATCGGCCCCGAGCGACCAATGATGGTTTCCTGAATCGTTTCCGCAGGCACTTCAGTGACTTGGGCACGAGTTACGCGGCGAGATTCATTGGCACGCAGGGCGCTCTCGACGATGGTGCGCAGCTCGTAAGGCATTTTTTCTTTGCCAAGCACGTCGTAAGCTCCCAGTCGCATCGCCTCGATCACATTGCTGGTGCTGGCGATACCGCTGAAAAGAATGACCATCGCATTTGGGTCAGACATGCGCAGGCGCTTGAGCAGCTCGATGCCTGACATGCCGGGCATGCGAACTTCAGCTAATACCAAATCTGCCCGGCTCTTTTGATAGGCGTTCAGGGCCTCTTCAGAGCGTTCGACAGTCGCCACTTCGACTCCAGGCGCTTTGAGGTGGCCCGCGGCCCAACTCAGGAAGTCGGGGTCGGTGTCCACGATGAGAATGCGGGAATCTGGTACGTCTGGCATCGGAATGAATGTTTTTCTTCCTAGATGGTCGCGTCTCTTACGTCAATGCCCGTTATGGCTGTTTGCGTAGTTCACAGCCTTTCTCATTCGAAAAACATGTGTTGAATCCTTTTGAGTAGTCTGAAAAGGCCGTTGCACGCGTGGCTTCTGCCTTTAGGATGGCGTTCGTTTCATCCCCACAGACGCCATTACTCATGAAAAAGACTGCTTTCACTGCCCTCGCCACAGCCGCGCTGATCCTCGCCGCCACTTCCTGCGGTAAGCATTCCTGGGAGGAAACTCAGGTTCTCCATGAAGGCATGCATAAAGCCCACGGTGACGGCCATCATGGTGAGGCCAAGCACGATAGCCACTCGAAGCCTGACGCTCATGCGAAGCCAGAGGCTCATGCTGAGAAGCCAGCGGCTAAACCTGCGACTCACTAATGGTCATCGGGCGCTTGCACGCCCCATCTTAACCTTTACTTAGCGGCACTTTTGCGTTTGCGAAAGTGCCGCTTCCGTTTCCAGTGCGCCCCTCATGAAAAAAATAGGCATTGGTATCATCGGTGGTGGCCTCATGGGCCGGGAAATGGCGAGCGCTTTTGCACGCTGGTGCGCTCTGACTGATGTCTCCGTGCAGCCTGAATTGGTGGCCGTGGCGGATCTTGTGGAGCCGGTCAGAGAATGGTTCCGCTGTATTCCGTCCTGTACTCAGCTCACGGCTGACTACCAGGAGCTGCTCGCCAATCCGGCGGTGGACGTGGTCTATGTCGCCGTGCCGCACAACCTGCATGAAAAGCTCTACATTGATGTCTTGGAGGCGGGCAAAGACCTCTTTGCCGAGAAGCCTTTCGGCATGGACCTCGCTTCATCGAGGACCATCCTCGCCGCCTGTCAGCGCAGCGGTCGTTTTGTCCGCTGCTCCTCGGAGTTTCCTTTCTTTCCCGGCGCTCAGCGTGCCATCTCCGCAGCCAGCTCAGGAAAGATTGGCCGTGTTCTGGAGATCGTATCCGGCTTTCATCACAGCAGTGATCTGGATGCTACCAAGCCGGCGAACTGGAAGCGCTTTTCCCGCACCTGTGGCGAGATTGGTGTGCTCGGTGATCTTGGCATGCACGCTTGTCACATCCCGCTACGCCTCGGCTGGCGTCCCACGCATTTGTTTGCCCAGCTGCAAAAGGGCTACCCCGAGCGGCCTGATGGCAGGGGCGGCATGACCGCCTGTGATACCTGGGACAATGCGCAGCTGCACTGCTGGACCCAGATCCAGGGACAGGAGGTGCCGATGCGTCTGGAAATGAAGCGCCTCGCTCCAGGAGAAACGAACACCTGGTTCATCGAGTTACGCGGCACGGAGGGTGGCGTCCGTTATTCTACCAAGGAGCCCAAGACACTCTGGCTCTTTGAAGGCGGTAAGGAGCAATACTGGAAGCAGACCGACCTTGGCTTCGGCATGCCTTTCAAAGCCGTGACCGGTGGTATCTTTGAGCCCGGCTTTCCAGATATCATCCAGCAGATGTGGGCCGCGTATTTGATGGAGCGCGAGGGTGAGCTGGATGGGCGCTTTGGCTGCGCCACGCCTGAGGAGGCCGTGGCCACGCAGGAGATCTTCGCTGCCGCATTGGAAAGTCAAAAGACACGTCAGGTGGTATCGCTGTGAAAACCACTCTACGCGTCTTCGCTTATCTTCGTCGTTACCCGCTGATGGCCTCGGCACAGCTTTTCTGTGCCATTGCAGGGACCCTCATGGTCGTGGTTTTCCCCGCTGTGACCCGCGAGGTCCTGGACGTGGTCGTACCCCAGAAGCAGTGGGATCGGCTCACACCTCTGGCCTTCATGGCACTCGGGGCCTACTTCGCTCAGCATCTGTTTAATTCCCTGCGTATCATGCTGAACAACACCTTCGAGCAGAAGGTGATCTATGACCTGCGTAGCGATATTTATCAGCGCCTGCAAACACTGCCCCTGCGCTGGTTTGATAACCGCCCCACGGGGGACATCATGACCACCGTCAGCGAGGATATTCCCTCCGTCGAGCGTGTGCTCATTGACGGTATCGAACAGGGCCTCGTGGCCGTGCTTCAGATCCTCGTCGTCGGTGTTTTCATGTTTCGGGCAGACGTAGAATTGGCGCTTTACGCCCTCATCCCCATCCCCTTTCTCGCCATTGGTGCCGCCAGCTACACTGCCACCTCCCGTGATCGCCACCGCGCCGTGCGCAAGGCCAGCAGCGCCATGAACAGCCTCCTGCATGACAACGTCGCCGGGATGCGCCAGATCAAAGCCTACGCCATGGAGACCGAGGAGCTGGCCCGCTTTAACGGAGCCAGTGAGGCCCTGAAAAAAGCCACCCTCCACGTCATGCGCATCTGGGCCATCTACCGCCCAGGCATGCACTTCCTCAGCAGTGTCGGTATGGTGCTGGTGCTGTGGATCGGTGCTTACGCACTTAAGGATGGCCGCATCGCCGCCGGTGATCTCGCCGCCTTTCTCCTTCTGCTGAAGTTCTTCTACGACCCCATCGAAAGCCTGCATCAGCTCAATCAGATCATCCAGACCGGACGTGCCGCCGGTGAGCGAGTGTTTAACATCATCGACGCCGAGCCTGAAGCCGATACTGATGGCGGGCGAGATCTGCCCCCCGTCCTCGGTCACGTGCGCTATGAAAACGTCAGCTTCAGCTATGGCAGCATCCCCACCGTACAGAAGATCGACCTCGAGGCACGGCCCGGTCAGACCATCGCTCTCGTCGGTCCCACCGGGGCAGGGAAGTCCACGCTCATCAACCTGCTTACCCGCTTTTACGAATACAGTGACGGACTCATCACCATCGACGGCCTGCCCGTGCATGAGCTGAATAAAAACTCACTCCGCCAGCAGATCGGCTACGTCACCCAGGAGAGCTTCATGTTTAACGGCACCGTCCGCGAAAACCTTCGCATCGGCCGCCGAGATGCCAGTGATGAGCAGCTTTGGTCCGTGCTCACCAGCGCGAACGCCGTGGACTTTGTCAAACGCCTGCCTGACGGGCTCTCCACCCATGTCGGCGAGCGCGGCGTGAAGCTCAGTGTCGGCGAAAAACAGCGTTTAAGCATCGCTCGCGCCCTGCTGAGAAACCCGCCCATTCTCTTGCTGGATGAGGCCACCGCCAGTGTCGATACCGAGACCGAACGGCAGATCCAAGCCGCCTTGGATCGCCTCATGGAAGGCCGCACCAGCTTTGTCATCGCGCATCGGCTTAGTACCGTCCGTCATGCCGACCGCATCTACGTCCTGGAACAGGGCCAGATCACCGAGCAGGGTAACCACGACGAGCTCCTCGCCCGTGGCGGGCTCTATGCGAACCTTTGCAAAACCTCGCTGATCGAGCGCTAAATAATACAAAGGGAATAGAGGGTTTGGTCTAAGCATTGTAAGTGCCACACCCTGCTTTTTCATGAAGTCAGACCAGCATCTTCTCCACCAGTTCTCCATGGACGTTGGTTAGGCGCATATCGAGTCCTTGAAAGCGGACGGCGAGCTTGGTGTGATCAAAGCCAAGCTGGTGTTGCAGCGTGGCATGGAGATCATGCACATGCACCGGATCTTCAGTGACGTTGAAGCCAAATTCATCGCTCTGTCCCAGGGTGAGGCCGGGTTTTAATCCGCCGCCAGCGAACCACATGGTGAAGGCATTCGGATGATGATCACGCCCATCGCTGCCGCCTTGCACCATCGGCGTGCGGCCAAATTCGCCCCCCCAGATGACGATGGTGTCTTCCAGCAGGCCGCGCTGTTTCAGGTCGCGTACGAGCGCGGCGCAGGGTTGATCCGTGAGGCCACATTGTTGTTTCAAACCTCCGGTTAGACCTCCGTGATGATCCCAGGCCTCATGAAAGAGCTGTACAAAGCGAACACCGCTTTCGATGAGACGACGCGCTAGCAGGCAGTTGTTGGCAAATGATGCCTCGCCGGGTTTGGCACCATACATGTCGAGGATGTGCTGCGGCTCCTGGCTGATGTCCATAAGCTCAGGCGCGGTCTGCTGCATCCGATACGCCAGCTCGAAGCTGTTGATGCGTGAGGCAATCTCTGGATCACCGACGATAGCGAGACGCTCTTCATTCAGCTGCTTTAAGGTGTCCAAAGTCTGCCGCTGAGTGGCATCACTGACTCCTTGAGGATTGTTTAGAAACAGAACTGGCTCTCCGCTGCTGCGGAACGGAACTCCCTGATAAACCGTAGGCAGGAAACCGCAGCCGAAGTTTGACATGCCCCCGCTGGGACCTTTCTGGCCGCTTTGCAAAACGACGTAACCTGGCAGGTCTTGGTTTTCCGTGCCGAGTCCGTAAAGCGTCCATGCGCCAAAGCTGGGGCGGCCAAAGATCTGGGAGCCCGTGCTCATAAGGATCTGAGCGGGAGCATGATTGAAGGCGTCCGTCTTCATGGAGCGCACGATGGTCAGGTCATCGGCGATCTTGGCCGTGTGTGGTAGCAGTTCGCTGATCTCGGCTCCGCTCTGGCCGTGTTTGGCAAATTTGAATTTGGGGCCGAGCAGCTTGCTGTTGGGATTGATGAAGGCCGCGCGGTAGCCTTTCAAAAGATCTCCGGGCGGTAGCTTGCCATCCCACTTGGCGAGCTCGGGCTTGTTATCAAACAACTCCAGATGGCTAGGAGCACCTCCCATGAAGAGGTAGATTACGCGCTTGGCTTTAGCTCCATAGTGAGGCTTTTTTACTACCAATGGACTGACTGGAGCAGGCGCTGCCTGGGCTCGCATGAGGTCCATGGCCGCCAGTGAGGCCATGCCGACGCCGCATTCTTTGAAGAACCAACGGCGTGAGCGATAGCGGGCGTATTCAGACTGAAGTTCGCGGGTGAGTGTCATGGCGTTATTCTTTGGTGATGGTCTCGTCGAGGTTCAGCAAGACTCGGGCTAGTGTGACCATTGGCGCGATGGCGTCTGGCTTGGCTCTTTGCCGTTGTTGCTGAAGCAAGGCCAGCAACAGCGTTTGTTCCTTGCTGCTCGGTGTGCGGGACGTGCAGAGTTTGAAACCGTGGACGATGGCGGCGTGGTCGTCACCTTTGGCTGCCTCTGTCATGCGCTGGGCGAGGTGCTGGCTGGCTTCCATGCTCAGGGTTTCATTCAGCGTCATCAAAGCCTGTAGCGGCGTGTTGCTACGGGCGCGCTTGATGCAGGCGGACTCGCCATTGGGGACATCAAAAGTAGCCAGGAAAGGATAAGGCGTGCTGCGTCTGCGAAAGACATAAACGCTGCGGCGATACTTCTGTGCATCGGCCTCGACCTGCCAGGGGAAGGGGGCGTAACTGGCGGGTTTTTCAAACAGATGCGCGGGAGCTGGCGGCATAACGCCACGACCACCGATGGCAGGGTTTAACAGACCGCTGACGGCGAGCTGGATATCGCGCACGATTTCTCCCTCCATCCTGAAACGAGGACCTCGGGCGAGGAGCCGGTTGTAGGGATCTTTCTCCAGCAGGGCAGGCGTCACCTTGCTGTCTTGCTGATAGGCTTCGCTGGTGACGATGAGTCGGTGAAGGTGCTTCAGCGACCAGCCATGATCCATGAACTCGCAGGCAAGCCAGTCGAGCAATTCAGGATGACTGGGCTTGGCTCCCTGGGTGCCGAAATCGTCTGCCGTCTCGACGAGGCCGGTGCCGAAATAGGACTGCCAGACACGATTGACGATGGCTCGGGCCGTGGTTGGGGCCTCTCGGGAGACAAGCCAGCGGGCGAAGGTCAGCCGTGAACCATCGGCGTTCTTGGGCAGCGGATTCAGCATGGCTGGCACACCCGCTTCCACGGTTTCCGCTGGCTTGAGGAAGTCTCCACGCTTCAGAACAGCGGTCATGCGGGGTTGCTCGCGGGCATCCAGCACGAGAGAGGTGGTGCCCTGAGGATGCTGTTTCCATAGGCTTTCGATCTCGTCGTTGATGGTCTTCCATTCCGCCACTTGGCTGCGATAGACCGTGAACTCGGCCTTCTTGCCATACAGCGGATCAGCCTTTACATCGGCAGCGTAACTGGCGCTGATGCGATAACGACCGAGGTTCATTGTTTGCAGGTCATCGCTGTTCCAGCCGCCGTGTTTCATGCTGAGGCCGACCGTGAGCTCATCCTCGGGTTTTACCTGAATCGGCTTTTCCAAAACGAACACGGCATTGCGTGGCACATTGCGACGACCTGGGCCGGCGTTGATACCCCAGGCGGTTTTGTCATTGCCGTCAATGGCATAAGCGATTGGGCCAGTGACGCGCTTGTCTTTTTCAGCGTCCTTGTCTTTGGCGAAAGGAGCCAGTGGTGTGTTCTCGGGCTCGCCAAAGTCAGCCGTGGCCTTGATAAACTTCAGCGGCGTCATCTTGCCGTTGATCTTCATCTCAGCGGTGAATTCGGTCAGTGCTGCCGTCCCGATTTGGGAACGGCCTGGTCCATAAGCAGGCAGATTGGGGTCATTCATCAACTCCAGTCGGAAAGAGCTGAGCGTGGTGGGCTGTTTGAGATCGACGACAAACTTTACATGAGATCGTGTCGGTGCGTAACCCTGCGCCAAGATACTGCCATCAGGCTGCACGATGGCTTTTTCCCCACCTGATGGATCTTCGATGAATCGCACTACGGACCACTTCGGCTGTGGTTTTAGAGATTTCACCCAAGCTGCCGTGCGCAGCTGCCAGTCTGCGTTTTCATGTTTGAGCTTTGCCTCCAAGTCGGTGATTTGTTGGAGAATTTGCGATCGCTGCATCTGCTCGGACGCCGTGTAAACGACACGCCAAGGCTCGTTGTCGTTGTTCAGGAAGGCGAACATCTGGTAGTACTCCTCTTGGCTGATCGGGTCATACTTGTGGTTATGGCACTGTGTGCAGCCAATGGTTAGGCCGAGCACGCTTTTGCCGATGGTGTCCATGCGATCAAACATCGCCTCCATGCGAAACTGCTCCGGGCTCACGCCGCCTTCCTCATTGATCATGGTGTTTCGCAGGAAGCCAGTGGCGACGATTTGATCCTGCGTGGCATTTGGCAGCAGGTCGCCGGCGATTTGCTCGATGATGAACTGATCATATGGCAGGTCGCGATTGAAGGCATTGATCACCCAGTCGCGATAAAACCAGATGAAGCGCATGGGGTCTTTTTCATAGCCATTTGAGTCCGCATAATGCGCGGCATCCAGCCAGTAACGGCCCCATCGCTCGCCGTGATGTTTGGAGGCGAGCAGCTTCTCAATGGTGGCTGGAAGATACGCCAAATTTGCCAGTTCTGCGGGCGGCGGCGGTAGGCCGATGAGGTCGAGATAAAGCCGACGGATCAAGGTTTCGTGCGAGGCTTTGGGGGCGGTTTTGAGGCCCTCTTTACGTAGACGATCTTGAATGAAGGCGTCTATGGGATGTTTTGCGGCTTTGGGAACAGGTGGTTTTACAGGCGGCTTAAAGGCCCAGTGATCAGTCTTCACCTCCAGCTTCACACTGGCGCTGTCCGGCCATTCGGCACCTGCGTCTATCCAGGTTTTGATCGTTTTGATCTGCTGCGCGGTGAGGGGATTACCCTTGCGTGGCATCCGCATCTTAGGGTTCCGGCCCTCAATGGCGTGGACGAGCACCGACTCTGCGCTGTGGCCGACTTTGATAGCCAGACCGAAGTCGCCACCTTTCAGTGCGCTTGGTTTGTGATCAAGCCGCAGCGCAGCCTCCTGTTTGTTGGGGCCATGGCAGGTGTAGCAGCGTTCCTGAAGGATCGGCTGGACATCACGCACAAAATCCACGGCAGCCGCGAGTGGGGCCGCGAGACTCAGGAAGATCAAAGGTTTCATCATCACCCTCTATCTTACGCAGAAAAGCATGGATTCTCAGCCCTTCTTTCATGGAGTATCAAGGATGGAGGGAGTCGGTGCGAAAAGACTCTGCTGAGTCGATTGTCTGTATGGTAGTGGGGATAGTTCGCAGGAAGCTTTGTTCTTGATATTGAAGATTATGGCTTAAGTCTTTAATTTCCATTTCCAAGCTCCTGATAGTAGCGTTTCACCAAATCGCGGAAAACGGGCGGCACGGGGTCGCGATCCACGGGTACCATGGGGTTTTGGGTGTCACGTTTGGCGAGTTCTTCGGCCACACGATCACGCAGTTCGACGAGCGGATGCAGGATGCGTGCCTGGAGATGATCGGCCTGCGGGGCCGCATCATTGCGTTCGTGGTCGATACGCATTTCGCGAGCGTTGTCGAGCACCTTGGCGGCTTCGTTGCGGAGTTCAGGTTGGTTCAAAAGTTCCTCCACATTGCGTAGGCGATCCGTCCATCGGTCGTAACCATCACCCGTGAAGGGGCGGTCATTAGCGACTTCCGCAACTTGATCGAAGAAGAAAG
This sequence comes from Verrucomicrobiaceae bacterium, assembly GCA_947463285.1. GTDB lineage: Bacteria > Verrucomicrobiota > Verrucomicrobiia > Verrucomicrobiales > Verrucomicrobiaceae > Prosthecobacter. The sequence goes on from CANHTV010000048.1 coordinate 13,973, forward strand.
TTCCGCCTTCATCTCCACCACCTCCGCTGCCTCCAGCATTGTTGCCATCACGAACACCGG
>CANHTV010000049.1 GCA_947463285.1 Verrucomicrobiaceae bacterium
ATTGGAGATTAAAGAGGAGCTATGCGGGTGCGGTCTTTAGAACCGGTGGATAGTCACTGTATTCGTCGATGACACATCGCCGAGCTCCCAAGAATACCAATACCTGAACACCTTCTGGCTTGAGGTCTTATTTAAGTCATCTGTGGCGTGAAGCTCAATGCCTTCGCAATCAAACATAAGGACTGAAATCTACTGAGGTTCCTCTATGCTTGCTCATGAGGGCGGCTCCGCGCATGTATACCCCACTTTCCTTCATGCTCACTGAAACTGAAACCCGCCAGCATATTCTTTCCGCCATCAGTGTTAGTGCACCTGAGGAGGTGGACCTGCTCTCTGCTCTCGGGCGCTACGCGGCGCGTGATCTCCTGGCCAGCGTGCCGATCCCTAGATTTGAAAACTCCATGATGGATGGCTACGCCCTGCGGGCAGCCGATAGCGAAGAGGGGAGCAGCCTTAAGGTGATCGGCAAGCAAGCCGCCGGGCTCGATCTCGGCCTCAGCCTCCAGTCTGGAGAGGCGATCCGCATCTTCACCGGTGCCCCCATGCCTGCAGGTGCGGATGCGGTCATCATGCAGGAGGACGTGGACCATGTGGGCGACCTGATCCACTGCCGCTGTGCGGCTGAGCAGGGTGAAAACATTCGCCGAGTGGGGGCGGATCTCTGCACGGGCCAGATCATGCTGCGGCGTGGCGATCTGATCACGCCCGGCCGACTAGGGCTACTGGCCTCGCAGGGCCTGAGCCAGGTCAGTGTCCATTCCCTGCCTTGCGTCAGTGTTTTGAGTACTGGGGATGAACTGATCCGGCCCGGCAGCGGCCCGTTGAAACCCGGCCAGATTTACAACAGCAACGGCCTCATGATTCAGGGCCTGCTGCGCCAGCTCGGCGTCCAGGAAACCCAAGTCACGCATTGCCGGGATGATCTTCAGAGTACCATCGACACCTTGCGCCAGTTCATCGCCACGCACGATGTCATCATCCTCAGTGGCGGGGTTTCCGTGGGCGACCATGATCAGATCAAGCCCGCCCTGCTAGCGTTGGGCATCCAGCCAGACCTCTGGCGGGTGAAGATCAAGCCCGGTAAGCCCTTCCTCTTTGCCCAAACCCTGCGCCAGAGTGATAGCAGGCCGGTGTATCTATTCGGCCTGCCTGGAAATCCCGTCTCATCTTACGTAACCTTTCAACTCTTTGTGCGCTCCGCTATCATGCGCTTGATGGGAGCTGTTGAAGTCGAGCCTCTGCGAATACCCGTCCGCATCCCAACCATGCTGCACAATGAAGGAAATCGCCCTCACTACCTGCGCGGCCAGATTCGTCAGGGGCAGTTTTTCCCACAGGTCGTGCAGCAAAGCCATGCCCTTTTTGCCCTCAGTCAGGCGAATGCGCTACTGAAGTTGGATGAAGGTCAATCCCTCGCCATCGGTGACCTTGCCGAAGCCTTGCTGCTTTAAAGTGGCAGCCGACTATATGGACGGTGGGAAAAGCTTGAGACCATCAAGGCAGCCCAGGAATAACTCATTAAACAAACAGAGCGGACCACGCGGGCCGCTCTGAAGTTTTCGAAGGTAGCCAACAGCCTAGAAGGACACCCACTATCTGAAATGTTTGGTTGGAAGCCGCGCTTTCCTCACCTGCGAATAGTCTGCGACACTTGGAAACAGATGTGTCAGCCCACGGTAAGTGAGTTGTAAGACCATTGTGAAATGAAGGTTTTGTTGTGATGACAAGCCGATCCGAGGCTTCATTCTTATCTGCAATCTTCTCGCCGACTCGACTTTTCATCTTGCCTGAGGTTAATTTTTAATATTTATTAAAAATATGAACTGTCCACACTGTGCAACCAAGATCCTCGCTGGCCAAGAAGCCTGCGCGGTCTGTGGTTTTACGGCAGCAGCGATTCGGGCTTATTTAGGCAGTGACTGGGTAAAGCTCGAACGCATCACGGATAATTCCCAGCGTCTCAGCCTACGCGACACACGGCATTTGGAGGTGGTCTTGGATGATTTCGAAAGGCGATTTCCCCAATGCTTTATCGCTTCCTACCTGGGAGCATTGCCGGAGACACTGACACTGCCGGACCTGGGTTTTTGGTTGATCAACCATGGAGCCTTCCAAACACGACAAATTTCTCGCCGCAATGATTTTGGCATCCTGCTGATCGTCGATCCACTGCGCCAGGATGCCTGTTTCACTGTTGGTTATGCTTTGGAATCGGTGCTCACTGATGCTGTGCTGATGTCGATCCTAAAAAAGCTCAATCGCCCGTTGGCCAAAGGTAACGTGGCTTCAGTGATTGAGGATGCCGTGCGACAGATCGAGGCAGTGCTGAAAAAGGTCGCCCGTAAAGAGCGCCGTCATGATGAGCATCCGCCAGCTGTGGTGGCTGACGCGACCGATCTCGGCCTGCACACGCTGCGCCCACCTTCACGTCCCCTGCTGCATGCGAACCGCCCTGATTGAGCCTGCCAAAAAATGGCCCCTGCTGCTCATCTGCCTGTGTAGCGGCTGGGTGATCAGTACGCCATTGCTGGCGCAGTCTGTGGATGAAGATCTGCCTTTGCCTCGCTGGGAGGAAGAACCCACCAACCTGCCCACCGGCAGCCAGTTTAACTCGCTGCTTCCTTCAGACTCCCTGACCGCTACCTCGGATTTCACGCTAAGTGGGCCTCGCCTCACAGATACGCCACCGGTTTTGATGCCCGGCTACAGCGAACTCGGGCCGACAGATCTGAGCCTGTTTTTGCATGGCAGCATTTTGGGAAATGCCAATCCAGCTCCCACGCCCCATGTGCCGACGGCGACCGTGGCGCTGAAAGAGCTGCCAGCAGAGATCCTGCAAGGTCTGGCCACCTCCCCAGCGAACGAGCTGCTCATGGACCCGCTGTCGCTCTTGGGAGAAGTGCCAAAGCAGGATCTGGAACGACTTTTAGAGTTTCATTCCAAGGAAGCGAAAGTCCGCTTTTATCTGCTGGTGATCGGGTCAGATCAAAAGCTGCCATCCAGCACGGCACTGGACGCGCTAGCCCACGGTGCCCTGACACGGCAGCACTCCTGCCTGGCCGTCTATCCTCTTGGCGAGCCTTGGCGCGCACGGATGTTCATGAGCAAATCGGTGCATCAGTTTGTGCCACTGAAAAACCTTGCTGATCTGGCTGCCGATTGCATTGCCGATGCTCAGCAGTTGGAGGAGCCAACCGCACAACTGCAACGCTTTGCCGTTCGCCTTTCCACGCGCCTTTTCTGGCTGGAAAAAACGCTCACAGGCACGGGAGCGCAGACATCGCTTCAGGAGATCGCTGCCGAAGGCGAAACAAGCACGGCTAGCCTGATCGAACCAAGCTCCACGCACACCATGGCCATGATCGGCATCTTGCTCGGCGGTCTTTGCCTGCTGGCCATCACGCTCGTCATCATGCGGATACGCGCGAGGCAAAAACGTCCCGATGAGTCCTTTGTCTGGCTGCTGCCAGATCCGGACGTGCTACCCAGACTTGGCGGCGCGTTTTCAGGCGGCAGCGGCGCTGTTTGCTCCTTCAAAGCTTAGTCGTGCAAGATTAGAAACCGGCACGCTGCATGAGCAGATCGAGCTGGTTTTGGAACTCTGGGATGTCCTGCTTCGGCGGCTGGTAGCCCTGCGGCGCACCACTGAGACCAAGGCGGCCCATTTGGTCCAGATACCATGTGGCCAGCTGACCGTCACTGAAGGTGACTTTACCGCTAATGAGGGCTCCAGGAATAGTGATCTTATCGGCACTGAGCGTGACCGTGCTAGCGGGTAAATCCCCGGCAAAATCTGATTCATCACCAAGATCTTCAGGCAGGCTGTCGTCTTCCGGCACAGATTCTGGCAGAGGCTCGGCAGCAGGCTCCGGCTTGGCGGGCTCACGATGTTTGTCCTGGAGACGAACACCGACATCTACCATGAGCAGACGAGCTTCGAGGTAGGTCAGGGTGATGCCGAACTCCGACTTCAGACGATCCTGCACTTGATTGAGATTGGCACCCTCGGCTGCCCAGGAGACGACTTGAGTGATTTGGTCGGGAGAAAGCTGTGACATGATTGAGAAAATGTATCTGGCGGTAGATCAGGGAGCCGTGGCACCAGTGACAATGCGGGTAAGCGCAGCGGCTTTTTCAGCAATGGCAGTGACCTGCTCCTGAGTGAGTCCTTTGCCCTCCTGCGTGATGAGTTGGGGCGCGAGCTCGCTCAAACCTTTTTGCAGGGCTTTGAGGGAGGCGTTTTCCTGGAGGGTCGGGCTGAGGGCGGTGAGGCTGGCCGCGTAATACTCAACGATATCTGCACGCATCACTCGGCGTGTCTTTTCTTCGGTATAGCTGTCGGCGACACTGCGAGTGGCGATCTCAAAAGCCCGGAGCCAGCCGCCAAGACTGACGAGGTGAGCGATGTCCACATCACGCAACTGCACCATTTCGGCTTCGACATCGGCTTGAGTGAGAGCAAGCTCGTTACGGAGATTTTCCCATTTTCCTTCAATGCTGTGCTCGAACAGGCTCTGGGTGTGGCGATTCATGCGGCTGCCGGCACCGATGACTTTAGCATACTTGATGAGAGCACGGCCAACATCCTCCATCGCCTCCACTTTTTCACACTGCACGATGAGAAAACCATCGGCGATCAAGGCCCCGAGTCCGAGAGAAACGAGAACACGATCAGAAGGAGTCTGGCGGGAGATAGGCCGCTGAAGCGCATCGTAGGAGAGCTTGCCCAGGCCATCGAGCATCTCGAAAAGCTTACGAATGCTTGGCGTGGTGAATTCATTCACGCCAAACTCCTCACGCACATGTTCATCGCCGATGAGATCCTCGGGAATGGCCATTTTACCAGTCTCTTGGCCGGGTTTGGGCGGCACGGGCGGCTTCGGCGCAGCGGTAGGGTCAGGCGTCTGGGCAAGACTGACGGTGAGTGTCAGTGTGCCAATAAGAACAAGACGTGCGAGGGGGTTTCCTGGGAGCTGCATGATCGTGCGATGAGGATACGAGCGCATCGCGCAGATTTCCAGCGAATGCAATGAGTCAGCGAAAAAGGTCTCAAGCCTCCGCCCGGTAGGCCTGAGCCAGAAGCGTCACTGGTTGAGTCACGGCCACGCGCCCCTTCAGGCCATTCGCCAGCTGAAGATGGCAGCCTGGATTCGAGGTAGCGACAGTGCAGACGCCGGTGCTTTCAATGTTCGCGACTTTACGCTTCAGCAGTTTCGCCGACTGCTCGGGCTGGGTGATGTTGTAGATGCCGGCACTGCCACAGCACCAGTTGCTCTCCGGCAGTTCTTTTAAAACCAGTCCGGGGATGGCCTGGAGCACCTGCCGAGGCGGTGAGACGACTTTTTGGCCATGGCAAAGGTGGCAGCTCTCATGATACGTCACCTCAGACAGGCCGGCTCCCGCCTGCGGCTGGCGGATGCCAATGTGGGCCAGCCATTCATGGATGTCCTTCACCTTGCGGTCCCATTGTCGCGCCTTCGCAGCGTAGAGCGGGTCTTCATGCAGAAGATGGCCGTATTGTTTTAAATGTGAGCCACAGCCACCCGCGTTGGTGATGATGGCATCCAGTGACTCCAGATCAAAACCATCGATCTGCCGCCTGGCCAGCTCGCGGGCCAACTCCACCGCTCCATTGTGGGCGTGCAAAGAGCCGCAGCAGTGCTGCGCACGCGGCGTCACCACCTCACAATCATTCGCGATCAGCACATCCGCCGTATCGCGATTGATATCGGAGAAAGCCAGATCCTGAATGCAGCCTGTGAGCAGCCCCACGCGGTATTTGGCCTTGTTTTTTGGGCCCTCCAGCGGCGCGATCAGACAGTCTGAAAACTGCGCCGCTATTCTAGGTGTCTGCGGCTCCAGATCACGCAGATGTTTGGGCAGCAGACCGAAAAACTTCACCCGCCGCACCCACAGATCCAGCCCCGAGGCCTGCCAGAGACGCAGGCCCCTGCCCATCAGCCGCAGCAGACGAGGATGCATGAAGAGCACATTCAGCGTCAGCCAGCGCCAGAAATCGCGCTCGGGAGCATCAGCCACGCCGCTACGCTCCACCTCAGCGCGGGCGGTTTCAAAGAGTTCCGCATAGTTCACCCCCGCCGGACAGGCCGTCTGGCAGGCCAGACAGCCGAGGCAGTAATACATTTCATCCGCAAACTCCCGGCTCACCTCCAGCTCACCATCCGCCACACTACGCATCAGGGAAATGCGGCCGCGCGGGCTGTTGCGCTCTCGTTTGGTCTCCACATAGGTCGGGCAGGTGGGCAGGCACATACCGCAATGCATGCATTGCTGGAGCACGGAGTAGTCGAGTGACTTGAGGAGATTCATGAGGGATTGGAGAATAGAGCATTTCGAGAAAAGTCATGCTTTCCTTGCGTCGCTCTTGCACAGCCACTGATAAGCGCAAGAATGGCCGGATGCGCACGCTGGTGATCGGAGACATCCACGGCTGCACCAATGCCTTGCATCGACTGCTGGACGTGGTGCGCCCGACCCATGACGACATCCTCATCACTTTGGGTGACTATGTGGACCGAGGCCCTGACTCCAGAGGCGTAATCGACACCCTCATCCAGCTGGAATCACAGACCCAGCTGAAGCCGCTCATCGGCAATCACGAGATTCTTTTTCTCGATGTCCTCGCCCATAAAATTGACCCTCTCGGCTGGCTGCGCGTGGGCGGCAGCGAGACCATGCAGTCTTACGCACCACCCGAGAACAAGCACGACATCGCCTGGCAGCATGTGCCGCATGAGCATATCGACTTCCTGCAAAATCGCTGCCTGCGTCACTTCGAAGACGAGCAGCACCTCTATGTCCACGCGAATGCGAATGCCTACTTCAGCCTGCAGGATCAATCCGACGACTGGTTGTTCTGGACGCGATTTGACGACGCCTTCCCACATGTTTCCGGCAAGAAAATGATTTGTGGTCACACCGCCCAAAAATCCGGCCTACCGATGATCAAACCCTTCGCCATCTGCATCGACACCTGGGCCTACGGCTCAGGCTGGCTGAGCTGCCTCGATGTCACCTCTGGGAAAATCATTCAAGCCAATCAAGCCGGCGAAATCCGCCACCTCGATCTCAATGACCTACCGCAGGAGCCCCTGACAGTCACGATGACGAGCATATCAAAGCAGCAAGCCTGAAATCTAGTTACCATCGGGCTTTGCTCAAATCAGTCGCGATCGGGGCTACAGATGCCTAATGAGACATTATTTGATTACGATCAAGTGCCAGCCAGAAAGCTTACTGTATCCGTCATAAGGCCACGGATCTATCATCTCAAAATGACGTCACCAATTGATAATCAATACGAAGCCGTATTGGAAATTGAACATTTAAGACAAACGAGCTATCTATTGCTTTCTGCGCCAAATAAAAACTGTAATGATTCACCAAAAACTTCTCTTTGCGGGCCTGGCTATTGCCTGCCAATCAAGTGAGGTTGCAGCTCAGCGATCATCCAATAATCAAGACTCCATATCAGAAAGCGCGGGCGAGTTTGTAACAAGAACTGTTTTTTGGACTGAAGATCAAACGCCTGTGGATTTCCTGGAAATGGCTGGGCAGCATACGAAAGCACGCTGGCGTCAGCTTTATCGCCCCCAGGCACCAGCACCGACTACTGACCGAGCCAAAGCAGCCTTGACTCTTGGCTGTCTGATCGGTGAAACCTTTCTGATCTGGGAGGCTGGTGATGCACAGCATTTTCGCAATAACAATCAGGACATCTCGTCTTATTGCCGCATGCTTGGAGTGGGTGAAAAAATGCGTCCCAGACTAATGGCTCAGGCCAAAATGGCGGAGATGGACGAGTGGAAAGATCTGCGCCAAGAAATCGTTGATGGGCACCAGGAACTCACCCGATTATTGCGAGAACAAATGGATGAAGATCTATCCGTGCTTGTGGATGTAGGTTCTTGGCTACGCTCACTTGAAATCGTTTCGAAACTCGTCATCGAGACACCGGAAGTGGACAAGCGTCCATTGTGTATCGGTTCCCCTGCCCTACTTGCAGAACTGCGCCAAGATTTTGCCAGTTTATCCGACCTGACTCGCCGCGCTGAATGGCTGCAACCTGTGATTTTGGTGCTGACTGAGCTGGAAAAAGTCTGGAGCGACCGAACAACTGGACCGCCCACTCAAAGCATGGTGGCTAGGACGCATGAGCAGTTAAAGAACCTCATGGAAGATCTGACACTCAAGTAGTCATTTAGCAGCTAGTCGGAACTTTTTGAGCGAGCTTGACGGCATGAGGTATTGCTCCCAGCACAAAGCTCAGACATTCCACCGCCCCCTGAGGTTTACCGGGAAGAGCAATAACCAGTGAGCGCTGAACGACAGCCGCCAGACTACGTGAGAGAATGGCATTAGGCGTGATTTCCAGAGACTTCATGCGCATCACTTCTCCAAAACCAGGGATCTCTACCCGCATGATACCACGGATGGCCTCGGGGGTAAGATCGCGCTCAGCTATCCCTGTACCACCTGTGGTCAAAATGAGACCACACCCTTGTGCTGACAAAGAAAGAACAGCCTGCTGAATGGCCAACAAATCATCTGGCACAATGACTTCTGCTTGGACCTGCCAAGCATAACCAGTGGCAGCACTTCGTAACGCGGGGCCACCTAGGTCTTCATAAATCCCCTGGCTGGCACGATCAGAAATGGTGATGATTCCGACGATCATAATGTCTGCTTTCCATCATCCCCCGAACTTCATAGAGCCCAATTCAAGAAGAAGAGTCGTCCTTCGATTTATACCAGCATGAGCGCTGGGTTTTCCAGCAACTTGCGCATCTCAGCGAGAAATGTGGCAGCGACGGCACCATCGACAACGCGATGGTCGCCACTGAGACCGATCCACATGCGCTGTCCGGCGACGATGGCTCCTTTTTCATTCACGACCGGCACCTTGCGGATGCTGCCGACGGAAAGAATGGCTGCCTGAGGCGGATTGATGATGGCAGAGAACTGGTCAATCCCAAAAGCACCCAGGTTGGAAACGGTGATGGTTCCGCCCGCGAAGTCATCAGGGCTGAGCTTCTTGTTCTTCGCCTTCGCAGCGAGGTCCTTCACGGCGGCACTGATCTCAGCCAGTGTCTTTTTCTCGGCCTGTTTGATCACAGGAGTGACAAGGCCGTCATCAATCGCGATGGCGACACTGAGACCGACGGATTTGTATTTCACGATCGCGTCACCATCCCAAGCCGCATTGATGGCAGGCTGGGCCTGGGCAGAACGGATGACGGACTTCAGGATGAAGTCGTTAACAGTGTATTTGACGCCACCGGTTTTTTCCGCGCTGGCATTGAGGTGCACACGGAAGTCCATGAGCGGAGCCGCGTCGATTTCGACCTGGAGGTAAAAGTGCGGGATCTGTGTCTTCGAGGCCAGAAGGCGCTCGGCGATGATGTTCCGCATGGTGCTGGTCGGCACGCGCTCATCTTCAGGGCCGTAAGTCGGGCGAATGGCTGGCGTCGCTGGACCACGAGCCGCGCTGGCACCACCGACAGGTGCGTTTTCGACGTCTTCACGCACGATGCGACCGCCAGGGCCCGTGCCGGTTACGTTGGCGAGATCGACACCGCGCTCAGCGGCAATCTTGCGAGCCAGCGGACTGGCTTTCACGCGCACATCGCTAGCTGCCGCTGCACGGCGATTAGGCTGTGGGGCTGTGGGCAGGCGAGGTCCAGAGGAGCTGACTGCCTTGCGCGCTGAGCTGCTGCCTGCGGCTGGCTTTTCTTCTTTTGGCGCTGGTGCGGCTGCGGCCTGCGCTTTGGCAATGATTTCATCAAGGTTGGCAGGAGCTTCCTCGCCTTCTTCCAAAACCACGGCCAGAGGCGCGTTCAACGGGGCTTTTTCGCCGGCTTTCACGAGAATCTTGAAGACCTTGCCTTCAAAGAAACAGGGCATTTCCATGGTTGCCTTGTCCGTCTCGACATCTGCAATGGCCTGCCCTGTCGTCACCGTATCGCCCTCTTTGATGATCCATTTTGCCAGCGTGCCTTCGGTCATGGTGTCGCTGAGTTTGGGCATTTCGATGATCTTGGGCATGGCGAAAAAGGTAGGGCGTCAGGGTTATGATTCGGAGAAAGAGGCGCGAGACTAGACGAGTTCGTCGCAAGACTCAAATCCGCGTGCAGAGAAAAGTGAACTTTCTCACTGTCTAAGATACTTCTCTCACAAGCTATGAAGTGGCTCGAATCTCACTTACGAGCTTCAGCAAGAGCTTTATCCATAACTTCTTTGAGCGTCACTTCAGCGCCATTACGGCGTTTGCTTTCATCCGCAGCTTCCATGAAGGCATAGATTTCCAAGGTTTCTTCAGGCGTCACGGGAGCGACACCAGTGCGGAAGAAGTGAACGGCGGAGTAAAGCAGTGGATCATAGCCGTCGTAGGCACCGACATCGGACTCGCCTTTTTCGCCCTTGGCTTTACCACCGTAACCCTTTTTTTCAGTGTAGGTGCCTGTGCGTCCGCCTTCCCAGGTGCCAGTGACTTGAATGGCGCCTTCGGCGGAGGTGCCACGTTTGACGGAGACGCAGCCTTTGCCCATGACGGTGAAGAGGCTCTCGACGCCATGGATCCCATACCAGAAGAGATCTGGATGATGAGGCTCCAAGGATGCGGGGCTGAAGGTCTCAGCCTGGGTGACTTTACCGAGGCTGCCGCCACGCACGGCCTGAGTGTTTTTACCAAAACGCAGTGACGATGAGGAAAAGACCGGCACACCTGCTTTTTTGGCTGCATCGAAAATCTTGATCGCATCCACCAAACTGCCCGCGATTGGTTTGTCGATGAAAACGGGCTTGTTCGCCGTGAGGCAAGGCAGCAACTGCTCCAGATGAGGGCGGCCATCATTGGTTTCAAGGAAGATCACGTCCACTTTATCAAGCAGGACATCAATGCTGGGGACAATCTCGACACCGAGGGCTTTCACTTTTTCAGTGTACTCTGGCACACGGGCGGTGCTGCTTTCGATGTCCTTCGAGCCCTGAGGATAGGCTGCCACCAGGCGCACGCCCATGACTTCAGGCTTCTGAGGCTGCGCATTCAGTGTCTTGGTGAAAGCCAGAACGTGAGAAGTATCGAGACCGATGATGCCAGCACGAATGTTTTGAGCCTGAGCCGGCAGAGTCAAAACCAGCGCTGCGAAAGTGAGGAAGAGAGAGCGAATCATGGACGGAGAATACGGCCACTTCTTGGTCTTCATGCATCACTGCATGACTGGAAGTGGGTGGATTGTGCTAAAGATGGCCTTCGCGAAAAGCGCTGGCCATAACCGCCCAAACTTGACACTTCACGGCAGCACCCCGAAACGAACCACGCCATGTCCTGTGCCGATTCCCTCATCTATGCCGCTGCCCAACTCCGTGATGCGCTGGCTCCGCTGCATTTCTCGGCACCAACAGCCCATGTTTACTGCCCCCTGGACTATGCCTGGGCTCCGCATCAAACCTATCTGCGCCGCTTTGGAGACAGTCGTAAAAAAGTGATCCTGGTCGGCATGAATCCCGGTCCCTGGGGCATGACTCAGACGGGCGTGCCGTTTGGCGAAATCTCAGCCGTGCGTGACTGGATGGGCATTGATGAACCTGTGGGCAAGCCTGCCAACGAACATCCCAAGCGCCGCGTCGTGGGCTTTGCCTGCCAGCAGTCTGAGGTCAGTGGGCGGCGGCTCTGGGGACTTTTTAAAGAGCGCTTTGATTCTGCCGAAAGCTTTTTCAAGGATCACTTCGTCGCGAATTATTGCCCCTTGGTTTTCATGGAAGACAGCGGACGCAACCGCACACCGGACAAACTACCTGTCGAAGAAACCATAGTGATGGAAGAACACTGTGACAGGCATCTACGTGACGTGATCACCGCCTTGCAGCCAGATTGGGTCATCGGTGTGGGTGGTTTTGCCGAGGAACGAGCCAAACGTGCGGCGGAGGTTCTGGGCGGCGGTTTTAAAATCGGCAGAATCCTACACCCAAGCCCGGCCAGTCCGGCAGCGAATCGAGACTGGGCAGGCACCGCCACCAAACAGTTACAGCAAATGGGTGTCTGGAAATAACACCCCGAGGCACATGATTTCATCCAACTCCATCCTCCTCGCGGCTGCTGAAACCTTGCCGCCTCTGTTTACACTGCTGGCGCTGAAGCTGGTGGCGGTGGTGCTGGTGTCACTGCTGCTGCTCAGACTTCAGCAGTCACTGCTGGCCGGATACTTCATCTGCGGCGTGATCATTGCCAACAGCGGTGTGCTGGAAGTGCTCGGTGGCGGGCAAACTCAGGCGGGCATTGCGCAGATGTCTGAGTTTGGCGTGATGCTGCTGATGTTCACCCTGGGGCTGGAGTTTTCTCTGAGTGATTTGAAATACGTGCGGCGACTGGCCTTTGTGGGTGGAGGCTTGCAGATGGGTTTGTGCATCGTTTTAGCGGGTGCAGGGGCTTTGCTGGCGGGCTTTCCCATGACGGCTGCTGTGATTGTCGCCGTCGCGCTGGCCATGAGTTCCACGGCGGTGAGTTTAAAAACATTCCAGGATCTCGGTCATGAGTCCAGCCCGGGGGCTCGCATGGCTCTGGCTGTCGCTATTTTCCAGGATCTGTTCATCATCGTCTTCTTTCTCTTCCTGCCCCTGCTGCTGCCTGAACAGGGAGAAAGCGTCAGCATGACCACGCGTGTTCTTTCACTTCTGGGGCGCGGTGGTCTTTTCATGATCCTAGCCTGGGTGGCCGCACGCTGGGCCATTCCGATGCTACTTTTTGCCGTCACTCGCACGCGCAACCGCGAGCTTTTCACCCTGAGCATCGTCGGCTGCTGCATCGGTCTGGCCTTCATCGGAGGCATGTTGAGCCTCGGGCTGGCGCTAGGAGCCTTTGTCGCGGGGCTCGCCGTCAGTGAATCCATCTTCAAGCATCGCATCCTCGCGGATGTGATGCCGATGAAAGACCTCTTTCTCACGCTCTTCTTTGTCTCCGTGGGACTCATGGTCAATGTCCGGGTCGCCATCGAATACTGGCAGCCCATCCTTGCGCTCACGCTCAGTTTAATGCTCATCAAAACCACTCTGATCACCCTCATCGCCCGTTATCTGGGTTTGGCACACAAGCAGGCACTGATGGCAGGGCTTGGTCTCAGCAGCGCGGGTGAATTTTCCCTATTACTATTGCAAAAAGCCGGCCAGGCGGGGCTTTGGAGCAACGGCAGCCAGCAGGCCCTCATCGCCAGCGCGGCACTCAGCATGGGCTTGTTACCCATGCTCATGCGTGCAGGTGAATCTCTCGGGTTCTGGCTGGAAAAAAAGGGCTGGGGCAGACGCAAACCGGGGCTGGCCGAGACAGACATTCTCACGCAGCGCATCAAAGGCATGACCTGCCATGCCATCATCGTTGGTCATGGCCCCGTGGGCGAGCGCTTGAACAAAGCCCTGAACGATCAAGGTATTCCTACCTTGGTCATCGACCTCAATGCCGAGACCGTTCGTGCCCTGAAGCGTCAAGGCCAGGCCGTTCTTTTCGCTGATGCTGCGCATCTGGAAACCTGGGAACTCACACGGCTCGAACATGCTCGCATGGTTGCCTTCACCTTCCCTGACGCCACGATCACCGCCGAGGCGCTCTCCATCGTAAGAGAAATGCGGCCCAACGTCCCCGTGCTCGCTCGCGCCCGTTTTGCCTCGGATGTGGAGCGACTGAAACGACTGGGAGCTGCCGTCGTCGTAAATGACGAACTGGAGGCCGCCAAATCCATCGTCGAAAGCGCCCTGGTGATTCAGGGGGAAGGGTAAAGTTGAGGAGAAGGAACCAAAAACCAAGCCTTCAAAAAAAGGCCACAAAGTCGCTTGCTTTAACCACAAATCCACCTACCATCACGGCCCGTTTCAAAACGGGAACGAAGTTCCTGAGTAGCTCAGCGGTAGAGCGGGTGGCTGTTAACCACTAGGTCGTAGGTTCGAACCCTACCTCAGGAGCCATCAAATGGCAGTGTAGCTCAG
>CANHTV010000050.1 GCA_947463285.1 Verrucomicrobiaceae bacterium
ATTTTGATACTCCTTCCGGCTCAGACGGTAATGAGCCACCGGAGGCCGCGCCGCCATCCGCGCCGCCTTGCCCTCTTTGATGCGTGCATCGAGACTCGTCACAAAAGCCGCGATCTCCGCCTGCGTCGGCTTCTTCTCCTTCTTCGGAGGCATCTCGCCCGAGTTGACCTGCTCGATCACCTCCGCCCAATGATGCGTGTCCGCACCCAGTTTGAAATCGCGAGAGAGCTGATCGATGCGCAGATCGCCCTTCTCTTTTTCCGGTCCATGGCAGCGGAGACAATGCGTCTCGAGAAAAGTGTCATACGGCTCTGCCGCGTGAGTTGCAGAAGCGATGAGGGTGGCGATGGCGGCCAAAGAAGACGAGTAGCGAAAACAGGAAGGCATGGGGGCTGGACTTGCTACGCCTGGAGCCAGCTCGTTATAGCAGCACATTTAGACACAAGAGCTTCACGGCACCGCCGCTGCGGCATCCAAACGGTAGCTCTTCATCCACCAAGCCACTTTGTCAGCATCGGTCGGCTCGGGGTTGTTGAGGCGCTTTTTCCAATTGCGCTGGTAGTCGGCGCGTTTGGCTTTTTGGATCTCGGCGATCAGCGGTTCGGTGGCGGGATCGCCTTGGGTGCCTTGGTCCTTGGTTTCGGCGATCCAGGTGTCGAGGCGTTGGTTGAAGTCGGCGGTCGCTTGGGCATCGCGGATGGCGTGAAGGCCTTGCGGATCAGTTTTGAGGTCAAAAACCTCCGTCTCAGGTCGTGTGGCGGCAAGCCATTGGGCTGGAAAGTCGGCGAGTTGGCCTTGGCGCTGCAACTCACGCAGCAGCGGCATACCGGGGTATTGATCTTCTTTGTAGCTCGACCAGTTCAGTCGTGATTGCTCGGGAGAAAAGTGCCGCACGAACCACCGATCTGGAGTGATGACGGCGCGGATGCGATCCATGGCATCGCCACAGCGATCCCGTGCGGCGAAGAGCTGCTGGCGTGCCGGAAAGTCGCCACTGAGAATGACCTGGCCCTGCATCCACGCGGGCACGGGTAATCCAGCGAGCTTTAAAACCGAGGGCGCGAGATCAATGAGGCTCACGAGGCGCTCCTCGACCTGATTTGCCGGGATCTGCGGCCCACTCACGATCAGCGGCACCTGCAAACCTTCGACGCTGAGCCATTGCTTGCCCCAGGGCATCGGGCGGCCGTGATCGGCGAAGAACATCACGATGGTGTTATCGAGCACGCCTTCAGCGCGGAGTTGATCGAGGATGGCTCCCACACGCTGATCGACGACCTCCACGCTACGCTGATACGCATACCAGTCGCGACGTACGAGCGGATGATCGGGGTAGTTTTCCGGCAGCTTGATCGCCGCGAGCGACGCCTCATCAAATGACTCCGGAATCGGGAATGGCCGATGCGGCTCGGTGATCTGAAACTGCGCAAAGAACGGCTGCCCCGGCTTTCGCTTCCGCCAGTCATCGCCGTCGAAGAGCGTCTTCGCATCGTGGGCAAAGTTGTAGTGCGTTTTGCCCTTCGTGATTTTCTTGCCGCTGCGCACGGTGCCCGGCGCCGCCGCGTTCGTCACGAACCAGCCCGCCTCGCGCAGGATCGTCGGCAGCGGCTTGTAGGGCGCGAGTAAGGGCTGCAGATTCTCCGTGTCATGCGGATGCAGCCCGGTCGTGGTTTGATAGCAGCCGAGGATGAAAGCCGAACGCGAGGAGCTGCACACCGGCGCCGTCGAGTAAGCCCGTGCATAGCGTCGCCCCTCCGCCGCTAGGCGGTCGAGATGCGGCGTCTTCACCTGTGCCAGGCCATACGCCCCGGTGTCCGGCGACATGTCATCCGCGATGATCCACACGATGTTCGGCGGCGCGGCCGCGCCGGGAGCCGTCAGAATGAAAAAGATGGCAAGAAGATGTTTGAGGCTCATGGGCGGTGCTTGTCGAAGGTCTTTTGATGATGGCGCATGATGTCATCGCCTTTCACGTCGTAGCTGCCGGTGGCGGTGTGCGTCACCTCGGGGATCGAGAGAAACTCATGCGCGATGCCCAGGTCCTTCAGGTAGGCCGAGAAGAGCTTGTTGTGCTCGTAGTTGAAGCACTTCGTGCCATCCCAGACCAGGATGTTCAGCGCCGGACGATCCTGACGCGCCGCAAAAGCCTTCGCGAGATCCCACGCGTTGTAGCCGAGCGGCAGGAAACGCAGCGAGTCGTTCTCGTAGCCGTTGTTTTCCTGGATGTGCTTCTCCGGGCCGTAGCCCGAGCCGCCGGGAGCGACGGAAAAAAACAGCTCCGGGTGCTTGAACATGATGCGCGTGGTGCCACGACCACCCTGTGAGTAACCCTCCAGAGCCCGCCCCTCACGCGTGCCCCAAGTGCGATACGTCGCGTCAATATGCGGCACGAGCTCTTTCACGAAGACGCTTTCGCCCATGCCCTGCTTTGTCTCCGGCATGTCATACCAGCTCACCGGCCCGCCATTTGGGAAAACATAGATGGTCGGCTTGATCGTGCCCTTTTGAATTGCCGCATCCACATAGCTCGCGAGTCGCAGGGCCTTGTTCTCCGCACCGGGCCGACCGCCGTGCAGATGATACACCACCGGATACTTTTCCTGACTCGTCTCATACCCCGGCGGCAGATAAATGTAGTAGCCCACCTCCACGCCCATCGAACCACTCTTGAAGGTCGCGTGCTTCACCGTCGCTGGCAGCGACTTCTTTGCCCACTCGGCATTTTGCATCGGCGAAACCCACGAAAAGGGCTGCTCGACGGCCTTCTTTGCGTTTTGAGCGAAAACGAGGCCGGAGGAAGCGATGAGGAGGTAAAAGAGGGTGCGAACCATGTGTCGGAAACGAGCCTCAACGCGTCATGTTGCCGTCGATTCGATTGGCAATCGAATTCGAGGCTTCGGTTGCCAACCGAAGCTACACAAACAAACCGCCCAGCGTGCCGGTGCTCACTTTGTTGAAGCTCGCCATCTCCACGCCGAACTGCAGCGTGAGAGTGAGATGTAGAGTCGCCAGCTGCACTGATGGATGCAGCGAGGTCAGAATGTGAACATGATCCTGCACGCCCCAGATGAACCGGTAAAGATCATCCCCCAGCGCCTTATTCAGCGAAGGCACCCTTATCTTCGTCCGAAACAGGGCTATTCATTTGCCCACATACTCCGGCCAGTCATCATCAGAGGGACGACAGAATGGCATGCGGCACTCACGCCAACACACCTTTCACCACATTTCCTTTCACGCCCGTGAGGCGTTGGTCGAGGCCGTTCAGGCGGTAGGTGAGGCGCTCGTGATCCATGCCGAGGAGGTGCAGGAGGGTGGCATGCAGATCGTGGATGTGGACTTTGTCCACGGCGGCGCGGAGGCCGAACTCGTCGGTGGCACCGTGGACGTGGCCGTGCTTCACCCCGGCACCGAAAAGCACGGTGGTGAAGCCCCAAGGGTTGTGATCGCGACCGACGCCTTTTTCGCTCATCGGCATGCGGCCAAACTCGCCGCCCCAGATGACCAGGGTGTCATCGAGCAGGCCGCGCTGCTTCAGATCGCGGATCAAACCGGCGACGGGGATGTCCGTGCGGGCGCAGTAGTCGCTGTGGTTTTTCAGCACGTCGTTGTGGGCATCCCAGCCATTGGTATCGCCGGAGTAAATCTGCACAAAACGCACGCCGCGCTCGATCATGCGACGGGCGAGCAGGCAACGGGTGCCGAACTCCTTCGTCGTCGGATGGTCGATGCCGTAGAGATGCTTGGTGGCTTCGGTTTCGCGGGAGATGTCCACGGCCTCAGGCGCGGCGGATTGCATCCGAAAGGCCAGCTCGTAGGCACGGATGCGGGCATCCAGCACGCTGTCGCCCTCATGCCGGGCGAGATGGGCGGCATTCATCTGCTGGATGAGGTCCAGCGTGGCACGCTGACGAGCGCTGCTGTGCGGGCTATTTAGATTCAGGATGGGATGCTCGCCAGCACGCATGGTGGTGCCTTGATAAGTCGCTGGCAAAAAGCCGCTGCCCCAGGCTGGCGGCCCGCCTTTCAGCCCACCACTGGGATCAGGCATGACGACAAAGGCGGGCATGTCCGCGTTCTCCGTGCCGAGGCCATACGAGACCCAACTGCCCATGCTGGGCTTGCCCATCTGGATGGAGCCCGTGTTCATCTGATAGACCGACTGCGGATGGTTCACGCTGTCGCCATGGCAACTGCGGATCACGCACATCTCATCCGCCAGCTCCGCCATGTTCGGCAGGAAGTCGCTGATCTCGATCCCGCTCTGCCCATGCTTCCGAAACGGCTTCACCGGTGCCAGCAGCGGGTTTTGCGCCACCTTCCGCCGAGTCTCCACGGCTCCGTAGCTGTCAGGCAAAGGCTTGCCCGCATGGCGGATGAGGTCAGGCTTTGGATCGAAGAGATCCACATGGCTCGGCCCGCCGTGCATGAAGAGCCAGATGACGCGCTTTGCCTTCGCCGGGAAGTGCGAGCGACCTTCAGCGCCCAGCGCGTCACTTTGTAAAAGGTGCGAGGCGGCGATGCTGGACAAGCCAACTCCAGTACTGCTCAAAAGGCGGCGGCGGGAGAAGGTGGGCAGGGGATTCATGCGCTTAGAACGTGGGCGGGCCAGCGGTTTCATCATGGGAAACTACTCCTTCCAGACAGCCAAGATGTCGCGGGAGTAGGGGTCACCTTCGGCTTCGAATTCGTGGAGATATTTCAGGACCAGCGCGCGGACTTCAGCATGTGGATTTGTCCGGGCGTACTGCAGCACCTCGGGATCAAGGAAGCGGTCGAGCATGCTGGTTGCCTCGGCTAGGTCACAGACGGGCAGCCGCTCCTGAAAGCGGGCTTTGACGAGGCCTTCGAGGAAAAGCTGGTCCTTCCAGTCATGCTCACGTCCGGTATTGGCTTTGCTGATATGCAGATCCAGGGGATCAGGCAGACGCACGCCACCATCAAGGACGCGCACGGCTCTCTGCCAGACTTCATCGAAGGACTCTTCACCGAGTTCGTTCGGACGACGAAACACGTCAATGTCGCGGTCAAAACCTGAGATGCGGAGGACTCCATAGTCAGCAATCTCCCCAGCGATTTCATCTGGGGGTCTGCCAGTGACCAGAAACGGGCCGTAGGAAATGAGGCAGCGACATGGCACATGGCTGAAGCCCACGTATCTGGCGTCTGCATGGGCTCCAACCAGACATCTATGTCTTTGGTGCGGCGGCTCAGCCCGTGGCTGATGATAGCCATCCCGCCAAGAAGCACGACTCGGTGGGCCGCAGCCAGTGTGTTGATGAACTGGTCCGCGTTTAATGGAGGTTCCATCGGCGCATGTCGTTAGTGATTTGATCGGAGATCCACATCGCCTCCGCCAAGGTCTGCACGGGATGGGTTAGCCAGGGCTCCGAGTTGTCTGGAATCTGTACGCGTTTGGCGTTTGGATCACGCTTTGCATCACGGCGCTCCTGCATCTTCCGGCGCGCCATGTCGGAGGAATAGCGTTTTTTGAGCTGCTCAATGGTAGGGCGGTACTGACGCATGGTGAGGCAAGAATACCGGCTACCCGGCTCAGGCGCAACCACCGTCATGTATCTCGCGTCATCACGATTTGCGATTTCTCGTGCTCTGAGTCATGGGCTGTGCAGAGATGGAGGGCTGTGTTTTCCACCACTCCTGCACTCCACGACTCCAGCGATAGGTTTCAGCACTTATGATGACGTGGAGAAAAACTTCTGAGCCCCAAGTCAGGCCTTAGCGCTTTTGGAACTGGCCGGCGCCGTTTTGCTTGAAGTACTCATCCCGCAGACGGCGAAGCTCTTGAAGACGGGCGGCGACGGCGGCGGCATCATTGGTTTGCTGGATCTGCTGGGAGCGGACGAAATGATTGTTGGCCCCCAGATTCCGCCACGGGCCGGGAGGCACCTCATTGACATCGACAAAACGCCAGTCGCATTTGCCATTGCTGCCCATGCCAAGGTAATCACGCACGGCGGGGGAGACATCCAGTCCGGCCCCTTTGTTATTGGTGTTTTTCGGGCGGGCATTGCCGAAGACATACTCGTGATCATCCGTGACAAAAGGGCCGCAGTCCTCCCACTGAGCGTAGCAGACGCGGTTGCCATAACGGATGGCCAGCCAGGTGCCACGGAGCACGCTTTTGCCTGCTTTGGTGTAGCGCTCCTGGAACCACGGGATCACACGTGAGGCCTCGGACTTGTGGGAGTTGTAGTCCAGGCAGTCGTTGTAGGGCAGGGCGATGTAGAAGGGGTTCAGCCCTGGTGTGAAACCTTTCGGGCAGTAATTGGAGGCGCGCCTGCTGGGATCAGGATCATCAAAGCCGCCGAAATTCTTTTCCCACTCCGTGTCCCAGGAACTTTTGTTGTTTGGCGTGGGATTGTTTTCCGTCGGTGTCTCACCCACCCAAAAGACCGTCGCCATGATGTCAGTCTTCCACGGGTATTTGGCGTAGCCCAAACGTGGCATGGTGGGGCTGTTTACGCGCGGGAAGATGATGTTAGCACCACTCTGCGTCGATGCTGCGGCACCGCTGGCTGTCACCTTGGGTAAGGATTGCGCCATAGCCATGCCACTGATCGCCAGCATCAGGCCTGGCAGCAAAAAGTGAAATCGACGATGACGGGGGGCGGTCATGTTTTGGGCGGGGGGATAGAAAATCTACCAGACAAGCAGGCCTTTGGGCAACGTGAAAATGACATCCTCAGACAAAGCCCCGCGCTGCGGAGGGCCTGCCCGAGAAAATGATGTGCCGAAAGTTGTTCAAAAACGGAACTTCTGAGGCTCTCGATCACGTCGAAAAGGCGGCTTGGGCCGGTTGTTGCCTACCGGCGATTCACAGCGTAAGAAAAGTGCATGAACCCGGAATTTGGAACTCTTCAGGCCCTGCTCAAAAGGCGGTTGGCGCTCATCGCTGATTATGGATTTCGTGATGCGGACGGGCCGGGACATCTGGCGGCACTTCAGCAGGTTTCAGAGCTCATCACCATGGAGCATCACCGGCTGAAACCCATCCTACCGGGGCGTCTGGCGCACTTCCTCCAGCAGTCCAGTTTTTCCAAGGCGCTGGAGTTTTTGGATGAAGGGCAGGGGTGAGTCGTCCCCTACTTGGCCGCTTTTTTAGTGACTTTGGCGAGGCTAGTCTCGGCCTTCCAAGTTTTTGGGGCTGGGATGCCTTTGCTGGTCCATTCCATGCCTCGCTCGATCCAGTCTTCACGCCATTCTTCATCGCTGATGCCGTCGTCGTCATCGCTGACGCCAAACTGGAAACCACAGGCCGGACAGATTTCAAAGGAGCCGCCACCGGATTTGCTGCGCGGGGCTTCCTTGAGCTTGGCGTAACCGCAGATGGGGCAGGAGTGGGACTTGGCTTTCATTATTTGAAGGGGAGCTGTGAGGGCTCAATGGTGCTGCCGGGCTGCCGACCCCAATAGCTGGAGCTGTTGGGCCGGAAGTAGGTCTTCGTGGTGCCATCACGATTGTAGGCGGCGAAGGCGCGGGTCTTGGGATCAAAGACACGCAGGCTGCGGTCGGCGTCATCCCACTTCATGAGCAGCTTGCCAGCTTTGGCGCGTTGCAGGAAGTGCCAGGCCTGGGCCGCGTAGTCATCGGGCGACTTGCTTTGGAAATCAGCTCCATGGCGGTCGTAGTGATCCTGAAGGCTGGCCATGTAGCCCCAGGTGCGGTTTGTGGGCGGTGCCTGGGCAGTGGGGGCGGCTGTAACGGGAACCTTCAGCTTGGCTGCCGATGCTGGTGTCGCGGGAGTCAGGGCATCACGGACTCGATCCAGGAGCGATTTCGGGGCGGCTGGGGCCGCAGCAGTAGGAGGAGCAGGCGTGGCTGGGACCGATGCGGCAGTTTCAGCACTGCCTGTGGTGAAATGGCCATGGCCTAGTTTCTGACGCGCACTGCCGACGGAGTAGTCATAAGTCGTGCCTTTGCTTAGCCCCGTGAGGCTGACCTCATGAGCGTCAGTCACCGGGCCTTCGACTTTCTGATCTAGCTTATCCAGTGTCTTGCCGTAGCTGACGCGTGTGCCGCAGGCGACATCGGTTTTCCAGGAAATCGTGGCCGTGTCCGTGGTGACGGTCACTTTAACAGGCTGAAGCAACTCCACGGCGAAGGTGCTGAGACAGGTGAGCAGGAGGCAGATGACAGTGAAAAACCTGATCATTATCCGCGGATATAGCCGAGGACTTCGCCGATGCCAAGAGCGATGGCGAACGAGAAAATGTAGCTTCAGGCTAACGAATGCGCTTGGCAGTCGTTACCTGTTGCCCGATTGGCCGCAAGCTGTCAGTCTGGCTTTTCCTAGTCTCCCCTATGATCCGTTTGTCTCTTTTCCCCGCAGCGCTCGCGCTCTCACTCGTCATCCAGGCCCCGGCGCAGACACCCTCTGCTAACTCCGCACCCGCCGCTGAGAAAGCTGCTGAAGCATCCGACGCCTCGAAGGAGGAAGAAACGAAGCCGGAGGTGGAGGAGGAGCCTGAGTTCCCTGAAGCCATCGACATCGGCGGCTTTGGCACAGATGAACCTGTGGAGCGCCCAGACCTGCCGAAGCGCGGTGTCGTGAAGTTTGGCCCTGATGATTACCAGCACTCCAACGGTGCCCACTGGGAGACCTACACCTGGACGAAGTTTAAAGCCAAGCGCTGGGGCCGCTATCAAGTGCGGCTCACCTACGTCCTGAAACGGGCGGCTTTGGGCATGCAGTTCCGCATGGCTGATCTGGCCGTGAAGCGCTCTCTGGAGACAGCCTACGAGCCGCGCAAAGCCTACCTCGGCACCGTTTACATCGCCCAACCAGGAGATGTGCCTTTTTCCCTCCTGACTCCACCGACGGATGACGCAGGCTTTCTCGTCCAAGAGATCGCCCTGATCCCTGCTCCTGAGGGTGGCAAGATCGAAGCTGACAAAACAGGCACATTTACCCTGCATGCCAAGGACGCCACAACTTGGTCCGAAGCCATGCGCTATGAGCCCAAGCCGGAGAAAAACTGCCTCGGCTTCTGGACCTCCGCCGACGACTTCGCCGAGTGGGAATTCGAGGTGGCCAAGTCAGGTCGCTATCAAGTCACTGTCACGCATGGCTGCGGTGGTGGCAATCATGGCAGCGAGGTGGAGGTGAAGCTCGCGGGCAAAAGCCTGAAATTTAAGACCCAGGACACGGGCGGCTTTCAGAAATGGAGTGATGTCGCCATCGGAGAAATTGAGATCTCTAAAGCGGGCCTGCAACGACTCGTGATTGATCCCGTCAACAAGGTGAAAGCTGCCATTCTGGACGTGCAAAAAATCACGCTCACGCCTGCGGGCTGATGTGACATGATGCTCCTGCGCCTCAGCAAAATCGGGCTCTGGGGCCTGCTCGTCTTCGGCATCCTGCTCCAGCTATGGTTGAAAGATCGGCATCTGCTTTGGACGCTCTTTTTCTATGCCATGCCCAAGCCATGCCTGGCGCTGCTCGCCGCAGGGCTGGCCTATTTTTCGCGTCGTCGCGGACGCATCACAGCAGGGCTGGCCTGTCTGATGATCACGGCCTGGTGGCTGGCTGCGTCTTATCGTGGCGGCCTCGAAATCCAGCCCGCCGCTGCTGCCCGAAAGGCTGCCGATGAGGTGACGATGCTTTATTGGAATCTCGCCCGCCCGGTGGGTCTCGATGCTGAAATGGTCTCTCTCATGAAGGCCTGGCAACCCGACATCGCCGCTTTTGTCGAGCCTGGTCAAAGCGTCGAGACGCTGCTGGCGGAATACGAGAAACAACTGCCCGGCTACCGCGCTGCCTGGATGCCTCGCGGTATTCTCTGGCTGGCTCGTGTTCCCTCGCGCTACAGAGATCGTGGTAAGCTGGCCGGTGTCGGAGCCTACGCGCGTTTTGATGTCGATGGTTTCGGACCGACCTTTCCCGTGGTCGCCGCAGATGTACATCCAGGTTACCCCAGAAAGCCCCAACTTCAGCAAGTTCTAGCTCACTCTTCGGGCCGACGTGATGCCATTCTCGTTGGTGATTTCAACACGCCGCTGGAGTCCATCTTTTTTGCAGACTACCGCGCTAGGTTTCAAAACGCCCTGGAGGTGGCAGGCACAGGCTTCAAAGAAACCTGGCCCATCGGCCTGCCCCTGCTGAGCCTCGACCACTTTTGGACCGGCCCCGACTGGCAGATCCTGCAAGCCCAAAAAATTTGGGACCTCACCGGCAGCGACCACGCCGCCCTGTGGGTGAAACTGAAGCGGCGTTGAGGCTGGGTTTAAAAGACTTCCCGCATCCCTGAGGACAGTCATTTGCGTTTCTTCCCCTGCAGTGACAGTCTGCTCCCACATTTCATGATCGATTACGACTTCATCATCGTCGGCAGCGGGGCGGCCGGGCTCAGCGCGGCTCTTCATGCCAGCGACTACGGGCGGGTCGCCGTCATCACCAAGCGCGGCGCATTGGACTCAAACTCAAACTGGGCTCAGGGCGGCATCGCCTGTGTCACCAGTGAGCAGGACAGCATCGCGCAACACGTCAGTGACACCCTGATCGCTGGTGCAGGGCTCTGCGATGAAGCCGCCGTCCGCACCATCGTCACCGAGGGGCCGGACCGCATCGCTGAGCTGGTCAAATGGGGCGTGGATTTTGATCAGCGCCCAGCTGCCAATGGACATTTGGAGTTTGATCTCACCAGAGAAGGCGGCCACTCCCAGCGCCGCGTGCTGCACGCTGCCGATGCCACAGGCCGTGAGATGACCGAAAAGCTCCTCGCTGCCGTGCGGGAAAAGTCCAACATCACGATGTATGAAAACCACTTTGCCGTGGACATCATCACCACCGGGAAACTCGGATTTGTCTCGGAAGATCGCGTGCTCGGTCTCTATGTGCTGAATGAAGAGTCGCGCGAGGTGCTCACCTTCCGTTCTGATCGTGTCGTCATCGCCACCGGCGGCTGTGGACGTGTTTACCTCTACACCACGAACCCTCAGGTGGCCACGGGTGACGGCGTCGCCCTCGCCTGGCGTGCTGGCGCACGGGTGGCGAACATGGAGTTCATCCAGTTTCATCCCACCTGTCTTTATCATCCTGAAAAGCGCTCCTTCCTCATCACCGAAGCCATGCGTGGTGAAGGTGCCCGGCTCATCGGTGCCGATGGCAAGGAATTCATGCAAAACTACGATCCCCGCGGCTCTCTGGCCCCGCGTGATATCGTCGCCCGCGCCATCGACCACGAGATCAAGCGCACCGGCGGTCCCTGCGTCTATCTCGACATCTCGCACAAGCCGGCGGACTTCATCATCAGCCACTTTCCCAACATCCACAAAGCCTGCCTGGAGGTGGACATCGACATCACCAAGCAGCCCATTCCCGTCGTTCCGGCCGCGCATTATCAATGCGGTGGCGTCGTCACGGATGTGAACGGAGCCACGCATATCCGCGGCCTCTGTGCCGTCGGCGAAGTCGGCTGCACTGGCCTGCATGGGGCCAATCGACTGGCCAGCAACTCCCTGTTGGAGTGCCTAGTCATCTCCCATCGTGCCGTCGAGCACATGGTTAAAAAAATGCCCGTGAACAAAGCTCACGAGCAGGTCTATATCATCCCGCCCTGGCAGAGTGGCGAGGCCGTGGACAATGACGAGCTCGTCGTCATCTATCACAACTGGGATGAAATTCGCCGTCTCATGTGGGACTACGTCTCCATTGTCCGCACCGGCAAGCGCCTGCAACGCGCCGCCGCCCGTCTGCGCAATCTGAAGCGTGAGGTGCAGGAGTTTTACTGGAACTTTCGCATCACCAGCGAGCTCTTGGAGTTGCGCAATCTCGTGGAGACCGCCTCTCTCATTGTTGAGTGTGCTATTCGCCGCCACGAAAGCCGTGGCCTGCATTACACCCTCGATTTCCCTGAGAAAGACGATACCCGCCCCGCAGCCGATACTAGCCTGAGGCGCTACTAATGCTCGCGGCTAAGGCCCCTTAGAAAGCTGCTCTCAGCGGCCTTCGTCTTGCTGAGTGGTCAGAAATGATGGCTCGGATTTCCTCAAAGTCATCGCTCTTGCCCACGCTGCCGCTCGCGTCTAGTCTCCGCGCTCCATTTTCCATCATGAGCGCCGAGACCCCTGCCAAGAAGAACTACAAAGACACCGTCCGCCTGCCGAAGACCGACTTCCCCATGAAGGCGGATCTCGTGACTCGCGAGCCTCAGCGCCTGGCCAAATGGGAAGCGGGTGGCCTTTATCAGCGCATCATGAAACAGGCTGCCGGACGCCCGAAGTTCGTCCTGCATGACGGCCCGCCCTTTGCCAATGGCGACGTCCACATGGGCACCGCCCTGAACAAAGTGCTGAAGGACCTCATCGTGAAGTCCAAGACCATGGCTGGCTTTCACGCCCCCTACATCCCCGGCTGGGATTGCCACGGTCTGCCCATCGAGTTCAAAGTCGTCAAGGAAGCCAAGGACCTCGCCCCTGCGGAAGTCCGCACACGCTCGGAAGCCTACGCCCGCAAGTTCATCGACATCCAGCGCCAGTCCTTCAAGCGTCTCGGCGTTTTCGGTGACTGGGAGAACCCCTACCTCACGCTCGCGCCGACCTATGAGGCCGACATCATGCGCACCTTTGCCAAGTTCTTGGAAAAAGGCCTCGTCTATCGCGCCAAGCGCCCTGTTCTCTGGAGTTACGGTGCCCAGACCGCCCTTGCGGAAGCTGAGGTGGAGTACAAGGAAAAGACCTCCCCGGCGATCTATGTGAAGTTTGCTCTGCCTGATGGCAATCACCTCGTCATCTGGACCACCACGCCCTGGACCCTGCCTGCCAACCTCGGTATCGCTTTGCATCCTGACTTTGACTACACCGCCGCTAGCTTCACCCATGAAGACGGCCGCAGTGAAAAGCTCATCCTCGCGAACTCCCGCATCGAGGCCTTCAGCGCCAGCACCGGCTTCAAGCTGGATGCCGCCCAGCCGACCACGAAGCTCAAAGGCAAAGATCTCCTAGGAAGCGAAGCCCAGCATCCCTTCCTGCCGCGCACGTCGAAGGTCATCAACGCCCTCTTTGTCACCGATGACGCCGGCACCGGCGCTGTCCACATGGCCCCCGGCCACGGCGCGGACGACTACATCGCTGGTAAAGAAAATGGCCTCGACATCCTGTCTCCTGTCGATGACGCGGGCTGCTTCACCGCCGAGTGCGGTTTGCCCGAGTTCGTTGGTCAGCACGTCTTCAAAAGCAACGAAGGCATCATCGCCATCCTCGAGGGCAAAGGCGCGCTCTTGGGCAACGAGAAATACGTTCATCAGTATCCTCATTGCTGGCGCTCCAAGACCCCCATCATCTTCCGTGCCGTCCCGCAGTTCTTCATCCGTATCGCCGCCTTCCGCGACGAAGCCCTGAAGGCCATCGACACCGTGAACTGGCTGCCCGCTTGGGGCCGCAACCGCATCTACGGCACTGTCGAAAGCCGTCCCGATTGGTGCATCTCCCGCCAGCGCACCTGGGGCGTCCCGCTGCCTATTTTCTACGATGCCGAAGGCCAGGCCATCATGGATCACACCATCTCCCTGAAGGTCGCCGACGCTGTCGAGACGCATGGCACCAACCTCTGGTTTGAAAAAGACGATGCTTTTTGGAGCGACCTCGTCGGTCTGCCTGAGGGCAGCAAGCGCTGCAAAGACACGCTTGACGTCTGGATTGACTCCGGTTCCTCCTCCGTCGCCGTTTTGGATCGCCACCCCGAGCTCTACTGCCCAGCCGATGTCTATATCGAAGGCACTGACCAGCATCGCGGCTGGTTCCAGAGCAGCCTCATGGTCAGCGTCGCCGTCCGCGGCATCGCCCCCTACAAGACCGTCATCACCAACGGTTTCGTCGTCGATACCA
>CANHTV010000051.1 GCA_947463285.1 Verrucomicrobiaceae bacterium
AGCTCCAGGAAGTCCGCAGCACCTTCGAGCGGAGCCGTGCTTGGGTCGCCATCGACGAGCAGGACGTTGAGTTGATTTCGCACCTGCACGATGGAGTAAAAGGCATTGTCGTCAGGGAAGCTGTCACCCTCCAGACGCACGGCCAGGGAGTGGTCGCCCACTTTGTCAAAAGCATGGGTGAAAGCGATCACCGCCTCACCTTCCGGAGGCAAACTGACGCGAGACGTGCGCAGCCGGGCTCCATCGGCTTCCAGATGCACCGCCACATCCTGCCACGGACGTTTGCCATGGTTTTGAATGCGGACGCGCAGGCCGATGGGCTGCTCTTGCGCCACGACGAGAGCCGAAAGGTCAGCACTGGCGATGCTGAGGTTTTCGGTCAGATCACTGGCTAGGCGGTAAAAGGTGACCTGGGGTTTGGGCTCTTGCTTGAGTAACTCGTCGAGGGCCGGCAAGGCGGCGCCATCCGCAGCACTTTGCCAGTCGCTGGCTTGAAAGTCAGAAACGATGGCCAGTTCACGAGCGCCACTGGTGGCTTTTGAAAGCGAGGCTGCTGCCGTTTGTAGGGCGTCATTGATTTTCACTGGCCCGGCTTGATTGGCCGTTTCAGCGAGCTGCTTGGGGATGACATCCAGTGTGCTGGTGGACTGATCAAGTAGGCGGCGTGCATTGCCTCCGGCTAGCACTACCTGGGCATCGGAGCCCTTTGGCTGAGCCTCCAGCATGTGCCCGACATCGACACGTGCCCGCTCAGACGGAGATCCACCTACTGAAGGTGCCCGCATGGAGAAAGAATCATCCAACAGCATCACCAAGGAGGTTTTCCCAAGCCCAAAAGATCTCAGCGCCGTGAGGACTGGACGCGCCAGACACAGAGCCAGCACAATGGGGATGGCAATGCGAACGGCCAGCAGCAGCCATTGCTCAATGTTCAGCTTTCGCTTCCGTTGCCGGATTACTTCCTGCAGCAGATGCATCGCCCCCCAGCGCACCGTCTGCACCTTGCGCTTGTTCAGCAGGTGAATGAGCAGCGGCACAAGAAAAGCCGCAGCCCCCGCGAGGAGAATGGCATTGAGGAAGGTCATCGGGGAGAATGACGAATGACGAAGTCCGAGTGACGAAGGAATGACGATGCATCAAGACCCAACTGATCAATGGCTTGGCAGACGTAAGGAAAGGGAATGGCTTTGAGCTTGGGCAAAATTATAGGAAGGCCTTGTCGGATGGATCTTTGATGATGGGTAAGTTTCTATTTCGTACTTCGAACAGGCTTTTCTTGCCCAAATAGACAATTGCTGTGACTGCAATGGCGAGTTTCACCAAAAGTAGGCTAGCCAATCGAAAATCCCACGGTGGCAAGTCTCCGGCAACATAGTCCGATGACATTGGGCGAAATAGATGTGCGATCATGTCTAACATGCCAAGTCGAGCTATACCCCAAAATATGGCTAAGCAGCCAGATATGCCAACCAAGCGGATGAACCAAGACGATGGGAGCGAATGTGTCGGATGCCCATAGTAGAAGCCTATTCTGAAACAGATAAAGAGGATTAGTGGGATGGTCGTAAAGTTGGAAAATAGTTGATGCCAATCAGGATCTGGATTGCTGCAGGTGAATCCTACCATGGCGCTCGGCAGCGAGAGAATAACTGCTAGCATGACCCTACAGCCGAGTGTGGCTACAATTTGGCTAAAGAGAGTCCACTGAAAATGACAGAAAGTATCCATGAGATCGCTTAGAATATCTCTTTTGCTTCGCTGATGCGGTCACGCCAGTAACAGGGGCGACGTTTGGCGTGGGCGACGGCGAATATGACTACCTTCTCTTCCCAAATCATGCAGGCGATGTAGGATTCACCGAAACGCGGTTGTAGATTGACCCGGCGGGAGCTGTGCTGGCGCAGATTGCACAGGTGAGGGTTTGAAAGAATGCTGTGAAAATACTCCCGATAGCAGGTTTCAAATACGATCACTAGTCGCTCATCAATAGCACGGAAGTGTAAAAGAGCCTCCTCATACTCTTGTTGAGCGCTGGGGTGAATGTTCCAGTCGATCATGAGTTGAACACTGGCCTCTTAATTCCCATTTTAGCGAACAATGCAGAGGTTCTTCGCTCAGACTCCTCAGTAGTGAACAGCTCCACTCTACCCTCAATGACATCGCTCATTCGCTGATCAATCTCTGCATCCCATTCGGCCTGAATCGAGGCTTCCTCAAAATCGTGCGCTGGAAAAGTGTATGCATTTTGAAGCTCACGAAGCAACTCATCAACCTCTTCTGTGGAGAGTCGGCGAATATCATTTTTAATGCGTTCGACAGTGGCTGTCATCGATAGAGAGTATCTACATTTGGGGCATGTTGTCGAGAAGGCACTCACCGCATCCGCAGTGCCAGGTAGCTTCTCAAGGCTGCAGCGTGGGATTCATCGGTCGGTAGAGGCAGGTAATCGACCTGGTGTTTGCGGAAACCTTCCTTGAGCTGCTCCTGAAAGGCGCGTTGGACTTCGAGATAACGCTGACGAATGGCGGCAGGATCGAGGAGCAGGGCATCGTCATCTTTTTCAAGGTTTTCAAAGCGTGCCCACTGGCCAAAAGGGAATTCGATTTCATCGCGGTCCCAGAGCTGCATGGCGATGATCTCGTGGCCCTTTTTGCGCAGAACGCCGATGGCTTTTAAGATGGCTGCCGGATCATCAAAGAAGTCGCTGATGAGGATGACCAAGCCACGTCGCTTCAGGCGTTGGGCGAGGGATTCCAGCACAGGGGCAAGGGCCGTATCTTTTCCCGGCTCGGTTTTGATAAGGGTCTCCAAAAGATGATGGAGATGGGTGATGCGCGTTTGGTTGGGGATGAAGTCGCGGACCTTGCTGTCAAAGGTGATCAGGCCCACGGCGTCCTGTTGAGACATGAGCAGATAAGCCATGGCTGCGGCGAGCTTGCGGGCGTAGTCAAACTTCAGCACGCCTTTCTGGCCTCTGTATCCCATGCTGCCGCTGGCATCCAGCACGAGGGTGGCGCGGAGGTTGGTTTCTTCGTCAAACTCGCGGATGTAAAAACGGTCAGCGCGGCCAAAGATTTTCCAGTCGAGACGGCGGATGTCATCTCCCTGAACATACGGGCGATGCTGCCTGAATTCGACGCTGAAACCTTTGTGCGGTGAGGCGTGCTGCCCTGTGGTGAAGCCTTCGACCACCGTGCGCGCAAAGAGCTGGAGACTTTGCAGGCTCGTGATGTCTTCGGCTTCGAGGATGGAGGATAGTGTGGCCACGGCTGGTCAATGGATCGTCAAATGGGTCAAGAAGGTCAAAGGTGTGTCAAGAGTTGGCTGGTTGTCTTGACCACCTTGACTAATTTTTGACCTCTCGACCTAAAGTTACAGGACACGAGCATCCGCTTTCTTCACCTTCTTGATCAGTTCTGCGACGATCATGTCCACCGTGATGCCTTCGGCTTCAGCATGGAAGGTGGGGACGAGGCGGTGTCTGAGAGCGGGCAGGGCGAGGGCTTCGATGTCGTCCACGGTGACATGGGTGCGATTGTAAAGCAGGGCGCGGACTTTTCCCGCTAACACGAGCATCTGGCTGGCACGTGGCCCCGCTCCCCAGCTGAGCATTTCTTTGACGTAGGGTGTGGCATCAGCCTCATTCGGACGGGTGGCGCGGACGAGATCGAGCACGAAGTCGGTCACATGATCTGGCACCGGAACTTTGCGGGCTAGTTGCTGGGCTGCCTGAAGCTCCTCGGCGGTGATGACGGCTTCGATTTCCTCCTGGATGCCGCCTGTGGTGCGGGCGATGATTTCGCGCTCTTCATCACGGTTGGGGTAATCGACTTTGATCAGAAACAGGAAGCGGTCTTTTTGCGCTTCAGGCAGTGGGTAGGTGCCTTCTTGCTCGATTGGGTTTTGAGTGGCGAGAACAAAAAACGGTTTCGGCAGGGTGTAGGTGGTCTGGCCGACGGTGACGCACTTTTCCTGCATGGCTTCCAAGAGCGCGGCCTGGGTTTTCGGCGGGGTGCGGTTGATTTCGTCAGCGAGGATGATCTGTGAGAAAATAGGCCCTTGCTGGAAGACCAACTTGCGGCGTCCGGTCTCGGCATCTTCCTGAATGATCTCTGTGCCGGTGATGTCGGCAGGCATCAAATCGGGCGTAAACTGGATGCGGCGGAAACCGAGGTGCATGGCATCTGCAAAGGATTTGACGAGCAGCGTTTTGGCCAAGCCAGGAACGCCTTCGAGGAGACTGTGTCCACCCGCAGCGATGGCGATGAAGACTTGCTCAATGACGGCCTCCTGACCGACGATGCGCTTGCTGAGGGCAGCTTTGAGTTTGTTAAAACCAGAAACAAGAGAGGCGGCGGCGTCAGTGTCAGACATGGGGGATGCGGGGAGCAGAGGAAAATGAGAATGGATGGAACAACGGCAGGAGCAGGGTTCTTTCCACCTCTTGCGTGTTCTTTGCCGCGCTTTTCACGAATCGCAATCGGAGATCAAAATGGCTTTTTGAGAATGGCTAAAACCAGCTCCAAACGTCCACCAGCCAGAACGCGGCAAAGAGGGTCAGGACAAAAAGCGTCCACTCGAAAGGCTTTTGCGGAATACGCTTCAAGATCTGCCATCCCAGTAGGATCCCGAGGATGACAAAGGGCAGCAACACCAAGTTGGTGGTCAGTGACGTCGGATGGATGATGCCGAGATCCGCAGAGAAGGGGACTTTGAAAAGATTGATGAAGAGAAAAAAGCGGCTGAAGACTCCCAGATGCTCTTTTTTCTCAAGGTGCTGAGACAGCAGGTAAACGGTCATCACCGGACCAGCTGCGTTTGCCAGCATGGTGACGATGCCTGCGCAAAGACCCATGCTCCAGGAAAAGATCTTGTGCTCTGTGAGGGCGATGAAATCCTGCTTTTTATAATTCAACAGCAGGTGAAAAGCCAGCAGCCCGATGATCAGCCAGCCAATGACCGTGCGTGCAGCGCTATTATCGATACGGCTCAGTAAAAACCAGCCGATGACGACACCCGTGATCGCCGGTGGAACCATGGGTAAGATTTTGCGCCAACTGCCTCCATGGCGATTGATATAAAAGCCCATGAAATCTGCCACGATCAATAGTGGTAGGACCAGTCCGACCGAGGCCTTGGCACCAAAGGCCTGCGCCATAAGGACGACGTTCAGCGTCGCTGTTCCTGATAGCCCTGCTTTGGACAAACCAATGCAAACAGCGGCGGTGGCTGCCATGACAAACACCTGGGTGTTTGCAGTAAAGAAAGTGTGCTGGGTGATCCAATCGATGATGCTCAAACGCAGGGCCTCGAATCAGGGAATGATTGTGACCGGAGTGCCGGTAGGAGCAATAGAATAGAGTTTGGCGACTGCTGAATACGGCAAGCGTACGCAGCCGTGGGAGGCAGGTGAACCTGGGCGTGGGATAGCTCCAGCATGCATTCCGATTCCATTTCCTGTGAGACGCATCCAGTAGGGCATTTTGGCTCCGACGAAACGCCCTCCTGAAGGAACACGATGCACTCCTGCCGTAGCATTGCTATTCACCGTCCGTCCATTGGCATCGACGATCGTGCCGTAGCGGTTGGAGCGTTTATTGACGATTTTTTCCGAGATGCGGAAGGTGCCCGTCGGCGTGTTAAACCCAGTGCGCCCTGTCGCCACATAGGTCCAGCCGATGTTTTGATTGTTACGGAAAATGAAGGCCTTCTGTTGGCTCAAGTCGATGGTCACACGCACGGGGCCACTATTACCGCCGCCATGCCAGACAAAAAGTGGTCTGCTCTGGCTGCCATTTGTGTGTGCGGGTTGGACGATAATAGCTCTGCGAACAACCACTTCTTGGGAAGCAAACGGATTGGGCATCTGGCAAGAGCTCAAGGTGGCAAGAGCTATGGCAGAGAAGAGTAGGCGTCCAGGAATCATGGCAGTTTTGTTTTAAGCAAAAAGAGCGCCCATGCCAAAGCAGTTGTCAGAAAAATGTGAAGAGCGTTCTCATGGTTATTGCCTTAAATTCCAGTAAATCTTGAGATTGTTGCTGGAACGTCCTGCTCCCACGAGGTCCACGTCACGATCTCCGTCCAGATCGGTTCCCATAAGATCTTCACAGGCCATGGTATTGTCGTCGATCATATGCTGTTGCCACCCTTTGCCATCTTCTTTAGTGGTATAAAATAGCTTCACTCCGACGCGGGTGCCGATTTTGTTCATAGCACGCCAGCCAACGCTGATTTGGCGGTTGTTCAGTCCGAGCAAGTCATGGCAGGCCAAAGCATGTCCATCGACGAGCGTTTCATCGATCACACTTCGATTCCATAGGCCATTTTTCGGGCCTTCAGGTGGTGGCGTGTAAAGTACGAGCTGGTTTCCATGCATCGGCTCGATGGTGACGACGTAGGGCTGTCCGCCTGAAAATGCGCCCCAACGGATCTCGCCAGCGCCCTTAAGGTCAGGGGTGTCATGTTTGGAGACCCACTGGCTACTCCAGCCTTTATCGCCTTGGTTCAGGCGCATGATGCCTTCGCGTCCAGCCAGCAGAAGGGATTCAGGTTCGTCTGGGGTGGTCGGCACGATTTCAAAATTGTGCGTCATGTGCATCGCATCAGTCACCAAGGTGGTATTCCAAGGCTGGTTCACGTCTTCGGGCACATGGTAGGCAAGGATTCTCACCCCTGCGCCGACACCTAGTTTATTGCCCCTTCCATGCAGCGGAGCGACGATCAGATCATACCGTCCGGCCCTATTTCTGACCCAGCGCATCCTGTGGGTTGTCGGCTCGTGGGTGAGCTCTACCGGCGTCCAGCGTTGAGTGCGGTCTTTCGGGGCCTTGAGGTAAAAAACAGCGCCGCTCTCCAGCGTATCCCCCGGATTCCATTGAGCTCCCACAGCGATTTCACTTTTGCCGTCGCCATCAATGTCGCGTGCGGCGATGCAGACATGATCTTTTTCCGTGAGCTTTTCAGCGATGATATGCTTTTTCCACTCAGGATTCTGATACCAGACGATCTGATCCTTATCTGCCAAAAGAATGTCCTTGCGGCCATCGCCATCCACATCATCCAAAGCGAGTCCATAGCCGATACCGATGCTGTTATCGATTTCCAGCGCTTTGAACTGAGGCTGGATTTGAGCCTGACAGATCAGGGTAAAACAAAAGGAAATTCCGAGATGAATCAAAAATTGAGGTGAAGACATGCTGCATTTAGCCCACAGGAATGAGAACAGGCGAGAAAAACCTTCCCAACTCATTTAGTGAATTGACTTTGTAATCACAAAGTCAGTATTCTTTCGAGCAAAAGCAGGGCTAGTGACTGTCTGAAAGTTAAACCTGCCAAACAAACTGCCATGAGCACATTTTCTTTCCTTCGTTTCTCCACGGCTAGACGCTGTCTAATGTCAGGTTTGTTTGTTCTCGGCGTCGTCACTTCACTCGTAGCGGCACCTGTGGCTCCCAAAATTACTAAGGTCGATTTTTCAGCCGTGGGGTTTTCGTTGGATGTTAATGGGCAGGTTCGCCTCGATCAAACAACGGGCGTGCCGGTGGTCGATTCCACGGGAAATAACCACTCGTATATCGTGCGCTGGGAGGATCGCTCTATGGATGAAGAGGGTTTCCAAGTGGATGTGGGAGTGGACAACAAATTCAGTCTGACCGTTTCGTATGCTGCTAATGCAACTGAAGGATTTATATCTCCCATAACAGGGCTGACCACAGGGCAAAAGATTCAATTCAGTGTCACTGCTTGGAAGTTTAACGGCTCCAAGGTCGAAAAAAGCACTTCCAGTACTTTCACCTACACCATACCAGCCACGACGCCCTTGACTCTCTCTACGCCGACTAACTTGGCACTAACCCAAGTCAATGATAACGCTATCAAACTCAGTTGGAATGACGCAAGTACTTCGGAGCTCTATTTCCAAATCGCTTACCGACAGGTTTCTGCGGAAACGACATTTAGACATCTCGGTTATTCAGGATTGATCAGCAGTAATCCTGGAGAGCAGCTCCTACAGTTAAGATTGATCCCCAATACAAGTTATGGCTTCAGAATGCGGGCTACTCGCGAAGCACCTACGGGAACATCACCAAACATATTGTCCGGAACAATCTTCTCCGATGAGGTCACAATTACGACGCCCCCTCTAACACCTCCTAGTGAGCTTAGCTCTAATTTTATCAGAGACAATGTGGTGCGCCTCTCCTGGCGCGACAACTCCTTCAATGAAACCGGTTACGAGGTGCAATACCGCCTAGACGGGTCAGAAAGTTTCGTGGCTTTTGGCACGGTGAATAATAATACGAGCAGCACCGATTTAGTCGTGCCACCAGATGCTGACATCGAATGGCGAGTTGTAGCTATTTATCGTTATTATCCCACAGGTTCCTCCACACTGACAAAAATCCAAAGTCTTCCCTCAAACACTACGACTACCAGTTCAAGCTTTCTTCCACCAAGCAATCTCATGGCCACCACATCAGAAGGTGTGGACCGGACTATCGATCTGAGTTGGGAAGACAACACTAACAGCGAGTATGGATTTAACATCTACACTCGTCCTGTCGGGTCTGATACCTATCGCTTTGCTCGCGCAGTGGGCGCCAATGTCAGAAAGGTGAGTTTGGACTCTCGCACTGAAAGTAATGATTCAAACGGGAAGCCTGTTTTTATACCTTTGGAAGTTAATTTGGAGCACGAATTTGTCGTGCGAGCTGTGACATCTGATGAACAATCCTTCTCTGTCGATAGCAATTTGGCTACGGCAACCGTGCGAGATGGCTTCAACAGTCTTTTGAGCCCTCACATCAAACAGAACGATTTTTTCCAGTATTTACTCACTACGGGTAATGCTGACGGTCGCACGGAGTGGACAGTGACAGGACTTCCTCAGGGTGTGTTTTTTACTGAATCTACAGGTCTGATCAGTGGGACACCCACGGTTAGTGGTTTTTTTGAATGCCCAATCACAGCTACCTTTAGCAATGGTCACACCGCAAGGTCTCTCCTAAAACTCCGCGTAGAGCGTCGGCGTAGCACTCCTGCCTTAGGTCAGGTTCTTGGTCCTGTGACGGTTGGCGTTAAAAGTCCTTTTGATTTACCTCTAGCTGATAAGTTTACTGATCCTGATGCTGAAAAAGTTGTGCGCCTCTATACAACAAAGGGGAATATTGACATGATTCTCTACCCTAGTCTTGCGAGTAAGACTGTGGCCAATTTTCTCTCCTATGTCGAAGCCGGGGATTACAATGGAATGGCTTTTCATCGGTTGATTCAGGGGTTTGTACTTCAAGGTGGGAGCTTAAAGCCTACCCAACCTCCGCGCTCCTTCGCTACTATCGAAGGCCGTCCTTCAGTTGAAAACGAACCGGGCATCACTAATGCAGAAGGGACCATCGCCGCAGCGAAAATTGGTGCTCGAAATTCTGTGGCCACACTCGTTGATGGCTCTCAGGTCGCGCGTGATGATGACTTCGGCTATGTCGGGAATCCTGATAGCGCAACGACTGATTTCTTTTTCAATCTCGAAAACAACAACACAAATCTGGATAACCAAAACAGCGGTTTTACGGTTTTTGGTCGTCTCTCGAATCCTAGTTTGGACTTAGTCAGAACTATCGCCGCCCTTCCTACGGGAACCTATCAAAACGGTAATACGACAAATGACTACTCAGCGGCCTTGGATAAACGAATCTTACTCGATGGCTCACCTGTTCCTTGGTCTGCCATTCCAATGGATGCAGCCGCAGCACCTGCAGACATGGATATTTTCAAAACTGTCCGTGTAACCAAGGCTGAAGTCATCCCCAACATGACCTACTCCGTACTGACAAATCCACCAGGGATTGCAACGGGAGAGATCATAGAGGGTAACTTACGCATTACAGGTTTGGCCCAGGGAACTACCACAATGACCGTGATCGCAACGGATTTGGATGGTGGCTCGATTAGTCAGAATTTCTCAGTTGGCGTTGTCAAAGGCTACACACGTCCAGTGATCACGCGACAACCGGTTGCTCAATCTGTGAATGTCGGAGGAACTGCCACATTTAAAGTCAGCGCAACCGGATCCAGTTTGATCTATCGTTGGAGGAATAACGGTGTTGAGGTAGCCGGACAGACTGGTTCCGGCAATCCTCAACTTGTCATCACGGATGTTCAGAGTGCCAATGCCGGCCTTTTTGACGTGCAAGTGAAGAATGCGACTACAAGCGTTCTGAGTCGTGCTGCATCTTTGGATATACGCTCAGCCCCCACGATTGGAGTTTTACAAGAAACTAAACTGGTGGAAGTAGGTGCTCCTTTGACTCTTCAAGTCACGGCGGTGACTGGAGCGCCCGCCCCTACTTTCAGTTGGAAAAAAGGTTCAAAGACGGTCTCAAAGCAAACGAAAGCGACTTTGACGATTTCCTCAGCGAAACTCTCTGATTCAGGCGTTTACACCGCCACCGCTGCTAATGCAGTAAACAAAGTCACAAGTAATTCGGTGAATGTTTATGTGGTCGATAAGCGCAGCACCGTGAAGAATATCAAGCTCGGCTCGGATGTGAATCTAACGGCACCCGTTGCAGGCAGTAATCTGCTATATCGTTGGAAAAAAGACGGATCTGAAATTGAAACGACTTTATCCGATATCAAGGGTGTTCAAACGCCAGTGCTCAAAATCACGGATAGTGAATACGGCTTCACTGGGCGCTATACATGTGCTGTGACACTAGGGGATGGATTGGGGACAGTTGAGACAGGACCTATTCACCTTTTTGTGCTTTCAAAGCCTGTTTTGCCTGCACTGACGGGTAACAATGCGCCGCCTCAGGGCTTTATCGGTGTGGATTATTCGTGGTCGCTTCCATTTTCACCTCTGGATAAATACAAACCGACAAGTTTTTCGATCAAGTCCTTGCCTTCAGGTCTGAAGTATAACCAATTAACCGGACTCATCTACGGGAGACCCACCCAAGCGGGTGTGTTTACGTTTAGCGCTACGGCTTCAAATTTAGCCGGCACCTCATCTTCGGTGTCTGGCAAAATCAGCATTTCACCTTTGCCCGCTGCTACGGTTGGCACTCTGATTGCGACAATTAGCGCAGCTCCTGGAATAAATGCGAATAAAGCTGGGCGATTGTTCCTAACCGTAACCTCTACAGGCGCTTATACCGCTCAATTGTCATTGGGTGCAGAGACATTTAGTTCTGCTGGATCACTTGGCATTGGGACTGGACTTTTTGACATCAGTTCCTACTCCTATCAAAGCCGTCTGTCCATTCCGCGTAAGAATCGTGCTCCGCTGCAATTGTTCCTTCAGATCGGTGCTGATAGTGGATATGTGACCGGTCTGCTTTCTGACGGAATCGAAACGGTATCTATCAATGGTTTTCGCAGATTTTGGGTTACTCCGTGGAATCCTAGCCCTTACGGTGATCT
This sequence comes from Verrucomicrobiaceae bacterium, assembly GCA_947463285.1. GTDB lineage: Bacteria > Verrucomicrobiota > Verrucomicrobiia > Verrucomicrobiales > Verrucomicrobiaceae > Prosthecobacter. Next base: position 11,422 of record CANHTV010000051.1, read on the forward strand.
GAAATTTAACTTGGGGTTGAATCTGGCTTCTGCTGATGTCGGTAAATCCACGGTCCCTCAGGGGAATGGCTATTTATTTATGTCAATCGACAGCTCAGGTAGTGCCTCCTATTCAGGTCGTCTTGCCGATGGCTCCAGCATCACAGGTAGCTCTATTCTTGGTCCTAGTGGCGAGGCTATTTTGTTTCAAATGCTCTATGAAAACAAAGGATCTGTCCTCGCCTTATTTGATGTTGGGGATCGTTTCCTGAGTTCTCCAGACGGGGCTCGGTTGCGTGTGGATGGCGAAGCTCGCTGGATCAAAGATGTCGTGACAGCCTCTTCCCGCACTTATCAGACTGGTATTCCGGAGACATTCTTGCAGATAACAGGTGCTAATTATCGTGCTCCCGGAACCAACAAGATTGTCATGGGATTACCCAACGTTACTGCAAATGCACGTTTGGACTTCAGTGAAGGTGGTCTGAGCGAGTCAACTACCAACCCTGACGTAACCTTTAGGATCACCACTGCTCAGAAGGTGACAACTTATCTGTCGAATCCTGGTAAAGTTAATCTTACGATCGACAAATCTACAGGAGTCTATTCTGGTTCCTTCAAATTAGTTGATGGACGATCAGTGGACTACAGAGGTCTCATCATTCCTTCGATCCCCGTCACTCCTGCTGTCCAGGGGGTGGACAGTGCGGGTAATTCCGTCACGACCAGTGCTGAGATTCCTCCTGTTTCTGCTTATGGCTCTGGATACTTCCTGATGCCTGAATTGCTTCCGTCCCTGAAGTCTTCAAAAGTCAATTCAGGCAAGGCAATGCTTACACCTACGCCGATTACAATCACTACACAGCCTGTTTCAGTGACTCTCAATCCCGCAAGCACGGCGACATTTTCAGTCGCTGTGAGCCAAGATGTTCAGGGAAGCATCAGCTACAGCTGGCGTAAAAACGGAACCACTATACCTAATGCCTCAAGCTCAAGTTATTCTATATCGAATGTGACCAATGCTAGTGAAGGTAATTATGACTGTGTGATTAGCAATAATAGTTATACCGTTATAAGTAACGCGGCTACACTATCCGTGAAAGATCCCATCACATCTGTCTTGGTGTCTCGTGATCCATCGAGTGCACATGTTGCTACATCTAAGTCTGTCACTTTCACAGCGATTCCCAACGGAAGCGGACCTTACACTTATCAGTGGAGAAAAGATGGCTCACCTATAGGTGGGGCAACCTCTCAAACTTACACGATCTCGAGCACGGCTACTGCTGACACTGGAGCCTACAGTGTTCTCGTCATCAACGGACTGACTCCCGCAGGTGTTCCCAGCAACAGTATTGCTCTTAGCGTTTTAGAGCCGGTTACGGTTTCTGGTGCTTCAAGAACACCAGCAGAAGAAACTATCAGCGCAGGCACCAGTGTGACCTTTAGCGTAACCACCTCCACTTCAGGCACACTGACCTATCAATGGCGAAAAGGTGGGCTCAACATTCCTTCAGCCACCTCGGCGACCTACACGATCGAGTCCCCCACATCTGCCAATGACGGCAAATACACAGTTCTGGTCAAAAATGAAGTAACTTCCTCTGGAGTTGTTAGTCCTGAGGTAGATTTGAAAGTTGTTAGTCCTTGATTTAGAGTGATCAGGGGCGGTTTTTACGCTTTTCGGTGCGCTGTTCTAAATCTTCATCTTCGTCTTTCCAATGCTTCACACATCCATCCAACGACTTCTTATCCATGCATTGTTCTCTCTGAGTTTTTGGATGGCGATACCCTCTCATTCAGCAGCTCCTGCTAAGCCAAGCAATGGCCGGTTCGAGTTCACGCACTTCGGCTACCCAGAGAATGATCAAACAAAAGCACCCACGAATGAATGGCGATCCTGGTCTATTACCTGGGATGATAATGCCCTCGATGAAGAGGGGTACTTTCTTTCCATTCGTTTTGGTAATGCTGGTCCATTTTATCCTGTCAGCGTCAATCCTTCAAATACGACTAGTGTTTTCGTCTCCACTGGTGAAGCCCCTGTTGGTGCTGAATTTCAAGCTCGTGTGGAGGCTTGGAAGTATAATGGCACGGCAATTGAAAGCAGTGTGGCAATCTTTAAAACGCGGGTGCCAAACCTTGGTGCCAAAGAAGATTTCGCTGCTCCGGACGGAATTGCCGTGGCAGCCGTCGATCTGGATCCTTCCAGTGAAATTACCGAATCAGATGATGGTTCGTTTAAATTGAGTTGGAATGACAAAAGCGAAGCGGAACTATTTTACGAGGTGCGAATCAGGGATTCTTCCGCTGATGCGAACCCTTGGCTGAATGTAGGCAAAGCTCTTTTTTCCAACGGTGGCATTTCGCAGGATATCACCTTC
>CANHTV010000052.1 GCA_947463285.1 Verrucomicrobiaceae bacterium
GCAGCGGCGAGGAGCTTCTGCGTGGCGGCTTCGAGGGCGTCGAGTCCGGCGTTGTTGAGGTCCTGCACCTGGATTTTAAAGCCGCCGGCATTGCCGAGACCACGCAGTGGCGGTGGTGGCAACACGAGCACGCGGCCTTCCTGAATGGTGGCGAATTTTTCGCGGATGCTGGCGAGCAAGCGGTCGCCTTTCATCTCGGGCGAAGTGCGTTTTGCGAAGTCATCGAAGACGAGGAAGGCCGCGCCGACGTTGGGCTGGTTCGCTTGCAAAACGGAGCTGTAACCGGAGATGGCGAAGGTGTGCGCGATGCCGGGGATCTGCTGCGCCATGCGGTCCATCTTGCGTACGACGGCGTCGGTGCGATCAAAGGCTGACGCGTCCGGCAGTTGCACGAGCACGATGGCGTAACCCATGTCCTGCGCCGGGATGTAGCCGCTTGGCACAGTATTGAAGACCTTTTGCGTGAGGAAGAGTAGCCCGACGTAGCCAAGGATCACGAACAGCGCGAGGCGGATGAGCTTGCGCACGAGCCCAGCGTAGAGGCTAGAGCTGAAGTCGAAGATCTTGTTAAACAGGCGGAAGAACAAGCCGAAGAAGAAATTGATGAGCTTCGTGAGCCAGTCGGTCTTCGCACCGTGCGGTTGCAGCAGGATGGCGCAGAGCGCGGGGCTGAGTGTGAGCGAATTGAAGGCTGAGATGACCGTGGAGACAGCGATGGTGAGCGCGAACTGTTTGTAAAACTGTCCGGTGATGCCGCTGACGAAAGCGGTGGGCACAAACACGGCACAAAGCACGAGCGCCACGGCGATGACGGCACCGCTGACCTCTTTCATAGCCTGGATGGCGGCCTCGCGTGGCGCGAGGCCTTTGGCGATGTTTCGCTCGACGTTTTCGACCACGACGATGGCGTCATCAACGACGATGCCGATGGCGAGCACGAGACCGAAAAGGCTCAAATTGTTCAACGAGAAATCGAAGGCCTGCATGACTGCGAGCGTGCCGATGAGCGACACCGGCACAGCGAGCAGCGGGATGATGGAGGCACGCCAGCTTTGCAGGAAAAGAATGACGACGAAGACGACGAGCAACACAGCCTCGACGAGCGTGGTGAGCACGGATTTGATCGAGGCGCGGACGAACTTGGTGGTGTCGTAATTGATGCGGTAGTCGATGCCGGGCGGGAAGCGCTCCTTGAGCTGCGCAAGGCGTGCATACACAGCGTCGGCGGTCTTGATGGCGTTGCTGCCGGGGAGCTGGAACACGCGCAGCGAGACGGCGTTGTAACCGTCCATGTAGGTCTTGCTGGAGTAGTCGCGTGAGCCGAGTTCGATGCGTGCGACATCGCGCAGGCGCACGACATCGCCGATGGTGCCGGTTTTAAGGACGATATCACCAAACTCTTCCGCTTTCTTCAAACGGCCCGGCGCGGTGAGCGTGTATTGAAACTCCAACCCTTCCGCTGCGGGCGGCTGCCCGAGTGAACCGGCGGCGACTTGCACATTTTGTTCGCGAATAGCTCGCACGACATCACCAGCGGTGAGGCCGACGCCGGCGACTTTTTCAGGGTCGAGCCACACACGCATCGAGTAGTCCAAACCGCCGAGCGAGGAGGCCTCCGCGACGCCAGGGATGCGGGCGATTTCATTCTGAATCTGAAGCGTGACGTAGTTGCTGAGGTAGCCGACTTCACGCGAGCCATCCGGGCTGTAAAACTGCGCGGCGAGTGTGAGGTCGGGCGAGCGTTTATTCACGATGACACCGAGGCGGCGAACTTCCTCCGGCAAACGTGCCACAGCGGCGTTGACGCGGTTTTGCACGAGCACCTGTGCCTTGTCCAAATCCGTGCCGAGACGGAAGGTGACGGTGATTTGCACGCGGCCATCGCTGGTCGAGGACGACGAGAGGTAGATCATGTCTTCGACGCCATTGATCTCCTGCTCCAGCGGCGTGGAGACGGTCTCGGCGAGCGTGCGGGCATCGGCGCCTGGATAGGTAGCGGAGACGACGACGGTGGGCGGGATGACCTCGGGATACTGCGCCACGGGCAACGAAAAGTAGGCCAAAGCACCGAGCAACGTGATGACGATGCTGAGCACGCCCGCGAAGATGGGGCGGTCCACGAAGATGCGGGCGAAGTTCATGGCTGCTTGTCCTTCGCGGGTTGGGTGAGGGCCATGTCGGTGAGCGCGGGCTTCACTTGGTTGCCATTGCGCACGCTCATGAGGCCGAGGATGACGACGCGTTCGTCGGCTTTGAGTCCTTCACGCACGACCCGAAGTCCATCGACGAGCGGACCGAGCTTGATGGGGCGATACACGGCCTTGTCCTCGGCGTCGATGACCCACACATAACTGCTGCCTTGATCGTCGCCGACGGCTGCATCGCGAATGAGCAGCCCATCGTATTCGCCGCTGCCGGGGATGCGCACTTTAGCAAAGAAGCCGGGAGACATGAGGCGGTCTTTGTTCGGAAATTGACCGCGCGCGCGGATGGTGCCGGTCTCAGGGTTAATCTGGTTATCCACGAAATCGATCTCACCTCTGTGTGGCCAGCCCTCCTGGTTCACGAGCGCCATTTCCGCCGGGATGCGCTGAAACAGGGCGCTCTCCCGTTCGCCCGTTTTGTGCATCTCGCGGTATTTGAGCGCGGAACGCTCATCGACCTCAATGTCGCAGTAGATCGGGTCGAGCGCGACGATGGTAGTGAGCAAGGTCGCATCTCTGGAGCCACCGGTGACGAGATTGCCTTCCGTAACTCGCGCATCGCTGATACGGCCACGGATCGGCGCGCGAATTTGAGCGAATTCGATATCGAGCTTGGCTGAGCTGACCATGGCTTCAGCGGCGCGTACGGCGGCCTGCTCACCAGTTGCGCTTTTTAGTCGGCGTTCGGATTCCTCGATCGAAATGACCTGCCCCTGACGCAGCGTGGTGGCGTTTTTTGCCTCGATGTTCGCGAGATCGGCGTTCGTTTTCGCCTGCGCCAGCACCGCCTCGGCACGTTGCACGATGGCCTCATAGGGGCGCGGATCGATGGTGAAAAGCAGATCGCCCTCCTTCACCTCGGTGCCCTCTTTGAAATGCACCTTGGTGAGGTAACCGGACACGCGGGCGCGGATTTCGACCTTGTCGCGGGCGATGAGGCGGCCGGTGAACTCATCCCAGTCCGTCAAGTGTCTGGCGATCGGTTTGGCGACGGTGACCTCGGGCACGCCGACCTGCGGCGGACCCGCGGGGCCTTTGGCGACAGGTTTGCAGCTGGAAACAACGAGCGCCACCGCTAACAAAGTCAAGGCGCAGCGTAAAAAACGTGGGAGGGATCTCATGGTGGTTATCTACGGACCCTGGCAAGGGTAAAACAGTGCAGATCCGACATAACCCTTATACACTCGATGCATGACAAATCTGAATGATCTCCAACAAATCCGCGAGTTCGTACAAATTGCTGAAGCAGGAAGCATTTCGGCTGCCGCAAAGATTTTGAGTATGGGGCAGCCGACTCTGAGCCGTCATCTCGCCGCTCTGGAAACGCAGATCGGTGCCCCGCTGATTCGCCGAGACACGCACACGATGAGTTTGACCGAAGCGGGCCGCATCCGTATGATGCCGGCAGCATTTTCGGCCTGTGCAACGCGCCTGTTTTTGTCGGCGATGAGATGTGGATGTATTATACCGCCGCGACGACTCCGCATGGTGGTCTGGCACCGGAAAAAGAGCAGTCCATCGCCCGTGCCGCATGGCGGATCGACGGACTGGCTTCTTTGCAGGCCAAGGACAAACTGGGGAGCATCGAAACACATGATTTTGTCCCAGAAGGCGACAAGCTCACGGTCAATGCCGATGTCAAAAACGGCAGCCTCAGCGTCGAGGCGCTGGACGCCACCGGGCAGGTCATCCCCGGCTACGACAAGGAATCCAGCGTCATCTTTAAACAGGATTCCGTTAAGCTTCCCATCCGTTGGAAAGACGCGGACGCTTTGCCCGCAGGCAAACCCATCCGTCTCCGCTTCCATTTGGAGAATGGCGACCTCTACAGCTACCTGATCGATTGATGGAAGAACTCCTGACATCTCCTGCCGCCATCAAGTTACCCTTCATGAAATCGCTCCTTTTTCTGCTGCTCACTACCACCTGCCTCTGCGCAGACCCGGACGGACTACTGCTCGACCTCATCGTGCCGCCGCGTGATGGCGATCGCTTTTTGCACGCCGAGTATTCCTGCTGGATAGCAGACGCTTCGAAGCCGGTAAAGGCGGTCATCATTCACCAGCATGGCTGCACGAATGCCTCGCCGGAGAAGCATCCACCGATCACGGGTGACTGGCATTGGCGGGCGCTGGCGCGGAAGCATGACGCAGCGCTGCTGGTGCCGATGTATCAGGTGGCCAAGGGCTGTGACGAGTGGAACGACCCCGACAGCGGCTCCGAGCGTGCTCTGATCACCGCGCTGGAGGATTTTGCGCAGCGGTCGAAGCGGCCTGAGATGAAAGAAGCGCCGTGGGTGCTGTGGGGACACTCTGGAGGCTCCAGTTGGTCCGCGCAGATGATCGTGCGGCATCCGAAACGAGTGCTCGCCGCCTCGTTTCGCGGAGGCTGCCACAAGCAGTTCGGTGTGCCGGAGTTTCGAGCAAAGTTTGCTGAAGCGGCTCGTGATATATCTCTGCTGTTTGTGTGGGGAAAACGTGAGTCGGTGCCTGCCTCCAGCCATTTTGTTTCATGGGGTCCGATGAACACGATGTATCGCGAATTGCGCGAGCATGGCGGAAAGGTCTGCCGAGTCATTGATCCACGCTCCGAGCATGGGTGTGATGATTCACGGCTGATGAGCATCGGCTTCTTTGACACGGTGCTTTCAGGTCAGGCCACGGCGGAGCCTGTTGAAGGTGCCGACGTGGCTTGGTTTCCCAACGAATCATTCGCCGAACTTTGGCAGGAGTTTTCCGAGCATGGCACGCTCAAACCGCGCAAGCCTCCGAGCCTTGCTCCTGAACTCGAAATCAAAAAGGATGCCATGGGGCACACGCTCCTCACCTGGCGTGTCATCCCCGAAATCAGCGGTGGACTGAGAGCGCTACGTTTTTATCGCGATGGCTGGCTTTGGAAAGAAATGGGTCTCAAGTCTGCCGACTTCCTCGCTACCAGTCGCGACTCGACGCCTGAAGTTTTACGGCTTCAGGAGCTCAGTGATGATTCACTAGAGTCTCACACGTATAAGCTGACCTTCATCGACGCCGCAGGAAACGAATCTCCATAGCCTTTCACTTTCATGATCCGCACTCTTCTCCTCACACTTATCGCCACCATCGCCAGCGCCGAGCCGCTTCTCGAAAAAGTCGATGTCTTTCCTGCCAACACGAATGGCATCGCCCGCTATCGCATTCCAGGGATCGTGGTGACGCCAAAGGGCACCGTTTTGGCCTACTCGGAGGCGCGGCGGAATAGCAGCTCTGACTGGGGCGAGATCGAGATCCATCTGCGCCGCTCCACCGATGGTGGAAAAACTTGGGAGGCTGGAAAGCACATCGCGCATCACGGAACTCGGATGGAAGGCAATCCGCACAAGAAAAAGGGTGGCGGCGAGAAGGAGCAGACGGTGAACAACCCTGTTGCCATCGTCGATCGCGACACGGGTGCCATCGAGTTCCTTTACTGTATCAACTACGCCCGCTGCTACGCCATGCGCAGCACGGATGACGGCCTCACTTGGAGCACACCCGTGGATGTCACGGCGACGTTTGAGCCGTTTCGGAAGCACTACGAATGGAAAGTGATCGCCACGGGCCCTGGGCACGGCATTCAGCTCAAGAGCGGTCGCCTCGTGGTGCCCATCTGGCTGGCGTATGGTAAGGAAGGCGATCATGCGCCCTCGGCTGCGGCCACGATCTACAGCGATGATCACGGCAAGACCTGGATCGCCGGCGATCTCGCGGTGCCAAACGAAGGCGAGTTCGGCAATCCGAATGAAACCATGCTCACGGAGCTTTCTGATGGTCGCGTCATGCTCGTCACGCGCAGTGTGTCGAAGCCGAATCGCAAGATCATCACCCTCAGTCCCAATGGAGCCAAGGGCTGGAGCAAGCCTGCTTTTCATGATCAACTCTGGGAGCCGATCTGCATGGCCAGCATCACAGCGCATCCTTCGCAGCCCGGCACGCTGGTCTATTCGAATCCTCACACACTGAAGCTCAATGCCGACGGCAAAGAAACACCTGCAGGCCGTGGCAAACGCGAAAACCTCAGCATCAAACTCAGCCGCGACGACGGCAAAACCTGGCCAGTGAGCAAAACGCTCGACGCAGGTCCCAGCGCCTATTCCGACCTCGCCGTGCTAACAGATGGCACCGTCCTCTGCCTTTGGGAAACGAAGAACGACATCCAGTGCGCCCGCTTTAATCTGGAGTGGATCACTGCGCCTTGATCCTGCCAGCCGCAGGCTGCTTCAGTTCGTTCCATCTCTTGAAACGCCGTGCACGTAAGGCACTGTGCCCCCCCCATTGCCATGTCACGATTCTCCCGCATTCTCGCTACCTGTCTTGCTGTCTCCACCTCAGCTCTCGCGCTGACTCCACAGGAGATGCAACAGCGTCTTCAGCCGGTGCAGACGAAAATGCCGCCGATGAAAAATCAGCATGAGCCGTTTTCGGGCGTGGTCAGGCATCCAGGTTATGAGGCACGCACTTGGGTGCGGTTTCCGTTTGTACAAAATCCGGGTAGCTTTGGCATTGATCGCAAAGGACGTGTGTTTGTCGCTGAGGTGAATCGTTTTTGGCAGGGCGTGGCTGATCTTCGTGGGGTGAATGAATTTATCCAAGGCGACTTCAAATCGGCGACGCTGGAGGATCGCACGAAGTTGCAAAACTCCATTCCGGGACGCTTTCCGGAAGGATTCTGGACGAACACGCCAGATCGCTTGATCCGACTGGAGGACAAGGATGGTAATGGTGCGGCGGACGAGCGCACGGTGTTTGCCGACAGTTTTTATGAGCCCTTGGATGGAATCGGTTTCTCGGTGTTGCCGGAGGATGACGCGGTTTATTTCACCTGTATCCCCAGTCTGCGAAAGCTCACGGACACCAATGATGATGGCATTGCAGACACGAACGAAAACCTCGTGACGGGTTTCGGCGTGCGCATTTCCTTCATTGGACATGATCTGCATGGCATCGTGCGCGGCCCGGATGGGCGGCTCTATTTCAGCATCGGAGATCGCGGCTTTCATGTGACCACGAAGGAGAGCAAGGTGCTCGCCAAAGGTGGTGAAGGGGCCATCTTCCGCTGCGAATCCGATGGCTCAGGTTTCGAGGTTTTCTGCACCGGTCTGCGCAATCCCACGGAACTTGCCTTTGATGAAAACGGCAACCTTTTCACTTTCGACAACACGGGTGACATCGGCGACAAAGCGCGCCTCGTTTATGTCCTCGAAGGCAGCGAGTCGGGCTGGGACATGCGGCATCAGAGTGCGCATCAATATGTGAATGCTCTCGACTGGGAAGACTTCCATCCAGCGAAGTCCATGTGGGTGGCGGAGCGTATGTTTGACACCTTCAATGAAGAGCAGCCGCAGTGGGTTTATCCGCCCGCAGCGCATGTGGCACGCGGGCCTTCTGGTGTGACCTGGGTGACGGGTGAGGCCGCGCCTGCTGACCTGCGTGGCAAGTTTTTGCTCAGTGACTATGGCGGCGCTTTGCAGAGCTGCGTCGTCCATGCAGTCGGCGTGAAGACTGCTGGCGCGGGCTTCACTCTCGGCTCTCAGGAAACTTTGGTGGAGGGCGTGGGCGCTAGTGATGTCGAACTGGGTTTTGATGGCAGCATTTATCTCTGCGACTTCGGCGGTGGCTGGTCAGTGAATTCCAACGGAGCCATTCATGTGCTTTCGCCGAAAGATAAAACCTTGCAGACCAAGGCTGCTGAAATGGCGGCTCGCTTTAAGCGCGGTGTCTCTAATGACAAGGTGAAGCAACTCGTCGAAGCTCTCCGCTCACCCGATCGTCGCCTGCGTCAGATGGCCCAGTTTGAACTGGTGAAACGCGGCGCTGAAGGCAAGGCCGCCCTTTTTGCCACCGCCAAGGATGTGACGCAAAAATCCACCACGCGTCTGCACGGCATCTGGGGGCTCGGGCAGTTTGTGCGCCAGCAGCAGGCGGATGCCGTCGATGCACTGATCGAGTTGAGCCGAGATGCCGATGCCTCGTTGCGTGCGAATGCGGCTCGTGTACTCGGCGATGCTTCGGGCGCGGCTGCGCGTGCTCGTTTGCTGGAAATGCTGTCGGATGCTGAAGCACAGGTGCGCTCGCTTGCTTGCATTGCCTTGAGTCGTGTCGCCAAGCCTGGTGATGCTGAAGTCATCGCCGCACTATATCAGCAGGCCGCGGCAAACACGGTGGTGGACCCTGTCATGCGTCACAGCTTGCTCACCGCGCTGCATCGCCTTGGCACCGAGGCCGATACTGTCGCTCATGCCGAAGATGCCAATCGCGAAGTGCGCCTCATGTCCCTGCTCTGTCTGCGCCGCCAAGGCAGTGCCGAACTCGCCCGCTTCTTAACTGACAGCGATGCCCAACTGCGCCGCGAAGCCGTGCGGGCGATCTACGACACCGCAGCCGTGGATGGAGCAGCCGGTGAAGCCCTTGCTGAATATGCCAACATCCTTGAGCTGCCACCGACCGTGCAGCGTCGTGTGGTGGCTGCCAACTATCGGATTGGTTCTGCCAAACATGCCGTTAGGTTGATGCGGTTGGCGGCGGAGGAGAAGCTCGACCCAAGTGTCCGCGAGGCCACGCTGCACGCGCTTCGCCTGTGGGAAAAACGCATCACCGCCGACCCCGTACTCGGAGGTCATCGCGCGATCCCCGGGACTGCTCGCTCAATGAAAAATCTTGGAGATCAGATTGGCGATGCGTTGAAAGCCTTTCTCGCCAGTAACCCGCCACCCACACTCGCCTCACTAGCGCTGAAGCTCACGGATGCAATCGGCACCGTGCTCGATGCGGTGACGCTGGCGAGCCTCGTCGGGCAAACTCAACTACAAGCAGAAGTGCGCGTGGCCGCACTCGACAGCCTCGTGAAGTCTGCGCCAGATGCAGCGCGTGGATTGATCCTAACGCTGATCCAGGACAAGAGTGCCATCATGGCCGCAGCGGCTCTGCGTCATGGTCATGCCTTGAAGACGGAAGGCATCGCCGAGGCAGCCCGCAAGGCCATCGACACCGCACCCATTCTTGCCGCTCGTGCCGGAGTCGAAATCATCGCCTCGTTGAGTTCCGCCGAAGCGCTTGAGAAGTGGACCCATCGCGAATCCAACAACCTTCGTCGTGAGTTGTGGCTCGACTTTTTCCTCTCGCTGCAAGGCTCCACTGATGATAAGGCCAAACAGGCCGCTGCTGCCTACGCTGCCAGCGCCATGGACGCCGTGCCAAAACTTAGCATGACTGGGGGTGATGCCAAACTTGGCGAGGTTGTTTTCCGCAATCAAGGTGCCTGCCTGCAATGCCACAAAATGGGTGATGAAGGCGGCATCCAAGGCCCACCGCTTGGTGATGTCGGCAAACGACTCAGCCGCGAAAAGCTTGTCGAGTCCCTGGTGAATCCAAGCGCTGAGATCGCTGCCGGATACGGTTTGTCATCGGTCACACTCCAGGACGGCAGCGTCATCGCCGGACGCATCACCCTTGACACACCCGAGAAGATCACGCTCATCGCCCTAGATGGCAACGAAAGCAGCCATGCACGCAGCCAGGTCAAAGCGATCACCCCACCCATGTCCGCGATGCCGCCGATGGCGCTGTCACTGCCACCCGCAAATCTCCGCGATCTCATCAGCTACCTCGCCACCCGCACCTCTTTCAAACAGAGCGTCAAAGGTGCTGCCGACGCGCATGGGGAGAAGGTGGCGAAGTAGAATTTCCGCTTATCAGGACGATTGATGAATGCCCTTTGAATCATCGGAAGATGCAAAGTTTCTTCTGCGTTCACAGGGCACATGACAACCATGCGTCTGACCATCCTCCTCGCCGCTCTTTTTCCTCTGCTCTCCGCTTTTTCGGCGCAGCCGCTGAACGTTCTCTTCATCGCTGTCGATGACCTTCGGCCGGACATCGGCTGCTATGGGGTGACGCATGCGAAGACACCGAACATCGACCGCCTCGCGGCTCGCGGCATCGTTTTCGACAAAGCCTACTGCGCCCAGGCGGTGTGCAGTCCTTCGCGCACGGCCATTTTGACCGGCTTGCGCCCTGACACGACGAAGGTCTGGGATCTCGACACGCACTTCCGCGATGCGCAGCCGGATTGCGTGACGCTGCCGCAGCACTTCCGCATGAATGGCTATCATACGGTCGGGCTCGGCAAGCTCGAGCATCATGGCTTTGAAGACGGACCGTCGTGGAGCGAGCCGCGGTGGTTCCCGAGTGGCCAGATGGTGAAAGTAGATGAGCAGGACTGGACGAAGCATACCGTGACTTTGTTTGAAGGCGTGAAGAGCGAATTTGCGAATCCTTTGGAAGATGTAGCGAAGCGTAAAGGCGGCAAAGCGGGCAAAAAAGGCCCGTCATTCGAGATCAGCCCCAAGACCGATGATGAGCTGCCCGATGGTGCCGTGGCCGCAGAGGCCGTGAAACGGCTCGCAGGTCTTAAAGCGGCTGGAAAGCCGTTCTTCTTCGGCGTGGGCTTTGTGAAGCCGCATCTGCCATTTGTCGCTCCAAAAAAGTATTGGGACATGCATGATGCGGAGACGATCCCCGGTCCTGCGTTTGAAACCTATCCTGAGGGCACGCCCGATTTCGTCGGTCACACGAATGGCGAGTTGCACAGCTATCCCGGTGTGCCAGCGGGCAATCCGATCCCCGCCGATTTCGCCAAAACACTGCGCCACGGCTACAACGCCTGCATCAGCTACACCGATGCGCAGATTGGTCGCGTGCTCGATGCACTCGATAAAGAAGGCCTCACCGACAACACGGTCATCGTTTTGTGGGGCGACCACGGCTGGCAGCTCGGCGAGCACGGCCTGTGGCACAAGCACACGAACTTCGAGATCGCCGCACGTGCGCCGCTGCTCATCGCTTTGCCCAAAAGCAGCACCGCAGGCAAACACTGCGCCGCGCCGACTGAGTTCGTCGATGTCTATCCCACACTCGCCGACGTGTGCGGCCTCAGCATCCCGCAAGGGCTCGCGGGCATGAGTTTGAAGCCCTATCTCGAAAATCCCGACGTGCCGATGCAGAAACCCGCGATCAGCATCTATCCACGCTCGTCGAAGGAACACGGTGGCAGCCTCATGGGCTACAGCGTCCGCACTGAGCAATGGCGCTGCACCTTCTGGCGCAAGCGCAACGCCGCCGACATCGGTTTCATCGAGCTCTACGACGAGCAAAACGACCCGAACGAGACCGTGAACCTCGCCACCAAGCCCGAGCACGCCGCTTTGATCGAGTCCCTCAAAAAACACCTGCCACCCACCGGCAGCGATTCCCAACCACCGAAGAGCGGCAAGGTCGCCAAAACCGTCGGCGGCAGCAAAAGCAAGGCCTACGACCCCAACGAGTCCCGCGACAAACGCTACGACCGCCTCTACCCCGGCAAACCCAAGCTCACCGAAGCCGAATACCTCGCCGGTCAAGGCGGCGACAAAGCGGAATCCAAAGCCCGCTTTGCAAAACTCGATGGCGACAAGGATGGCTTCGTCACGCGTGAGGAGTTCATCAGCAGCGGGAAGAAGAAGTGAGTGTGATTGAGTCCTCTGGACTCATCTGAAGCAGTCCAGAGGCCTGCACCACACTTCCTGAGTCACATTCATCACGAGCGACAAGAACAACGGAAGTATGTCGTTTGAAAGCGTCATGAAAAAATGCGCACTGCTGATCTCGCTGGCTGTTTCGAATATCGCTTTCTCGGTTCAGCGCCCGAACATCGTCTTCATCTATGCCGACGACTGGGGCTTTGGTGATCTCGGCTGCCACGGGCATCCGCATTTGAAGACGCCGAACCTCGACCGCCTCGCACGCGAGGGCTCCGACTTTCATCAGTTCACGGTGTGCAATCCCGTGTGCTCGCCTAGCCGCACCGCCATCGTTACCGGGCAATATCCCGCGCGGCATGGCGTGCATCAGCACTTTGCCACGCACGCGGAGAATGTTGCTCGCGGCATGCCCGACTGGCTCGATCCGAAAGCGCCGCTGCTGCCGCGCACGCTGCATGAGGCCGGCTACACCACCGCGCACTATGGCAAATGGCATCTCAGTGGCCAGGATAAGACGATGAATGCGCCGCTGCCTGCCGAGTATGGCTACGATGCCGCCGCCGTGTGGGTCGGCCCAGGTCGCGGTGTCTTTGAAGGCACGAGTCTCGCCAAAGTGCCAGCCAAAGACGGCCCCATTTACCAAACCACCGCCGCCACGGAGAATGCGCTGCGCTTCATCCGCGAAGCCAAAAATAAACCCTTCTACCTCAACCTCTGGCTGCATGAGACGCATCACCTCGTCGCCGCCTCCGACGAGGACAAAAAAGAATACCCCGACACCGCCGAGCCGCAGCGCACCTACTACTCAGCCGTTACCCGTGCCGACACACAAATCGGCCGCGTGCTCGCCCTGCTCGATGAATTGCAGCTCGCCGAAAACACGCTCGTCTTCTTCTCCAGCGATAACGGACCCGAAAACTCGCACACCAAGCCCGGCGAAAAATTTTATCACAGCGTCGGCACCACCGGTGGCCTTCGCGGACGCAAACGCAGCCTCTATCTCGGCGGCGTAAATGTGCCCTTCATCGTCCGCTGGCCCGGCATCGTGCCCGCAGGCCGTGTGGACAAGACCAGCGTGATCTCCGGCGTCGATGTCATGCCAACGATCCTCGCCGCGCTGGAGCTGAAAGCTCCCACTGGTTATCAAAGCGATGGCATCAACGTCCTCGCCGCTCTCCAAGGCCAGCCCTTCAAACGCGAAGCTCCCGTCTTCTGGGAATGGCGAGGCCCGCATTCCCAAGAAGCTGACTGGCCCACGCACTCCGCGCGCGATGGCGATCACATTCTCATCCACAACGCCGACTTCACCCGCGTGGAGTTCTACAACGTCCTCACCGACCGCGAGCAGCAGCACAACATCGCCTCCCAGCACCCCGAACTTGTCACCGCGCTCAAAGCCAAGCTCGACGCCTGGCGCAAAACCCTGCCCATGTCTTTTGCGCAGTCCGCTAGCCGCGCCACCGCCATCAAAGCGCCCGCCACACCGAAAAAGGCCCCCACTGTGGACCGCGCCGCCGCCTTCACCCGCTGGGACAAAAACACCGACGGCATCCTCACCCTCGCAGAATACACCAATGGCCTCGCCAAAAAAGACGACGCGCCGAAGCGCTTCCAAAGCTTCGACAAGAACAGCGATGGCAAACTCACACGCGAGGAGTTCGTTATGATTTCTCGGTGAGCGATTCGAGATTTCCGCGACTTTCCTGCTGTCATGCGAACCACCTTTTTTATCGCCACCCTCTGTCTTGCTGTCATCACTGCTCGTTCAGCCGATTTGCAGCCGCCCATCACGGTTGGGCAGCGAGTCGCCACCTGCCACGCCAATCACCCGCTACAAATCCTCTCCAGCTACTGCCACTTCGCCGTCATCTACCGCAAGAGCCCCGTCGGCCTGCCCTTGCCGCTCGCCTTCCGCACGCTCAAAGACATCAGCGACGACGACAAAACCAAGCTCAA
>CANHTV010000053.1 GCA_947463285.1 Verrucomicrobiaceae bacterium
GGTGATCCACCTGAAGAAGGTCGCCCGGCAGATCTTGTGGCAGCTTTTCCTCCCAAGGCCGGGCCTCGGCACCCACCTGCCAGTCCACGTTTTCCCAGGCGGCTCCAGAGAGTCCTAGGTGCAGTGATTTACTTCGGTTCAGCGGGTCTTCATCGGACGGATCTGGTAGCAGGGCGGAGGTGATGGGGCCGAAATCAGACACGGCCCGGCGGTTGGCATTCACGCGCACATCATCCAGTACTCGCCACTCAGGAAAGGCCGCGATGAGGGCATTTAAAAGCTCGCGTTTGATGCCCAGAGTGGCTGTTTCACCACGGACGAGCAGCCTGTTTTGTCGCGCCGCCAAAAAGAGATGCGGTGGCGGCAATTTGGACTGCCTGGCAACTTCAGCGGCAGAGTTGCGTTGATCTTTCTGATAGCGCCGTACGCTTTCAATGAGTGGGAGGATTTGCTTTTCCCAGTCGGCGGCGGTGATGCCAAAAGGACTGAGCTGTTCCTTCAGCCGGTCATCTTGGCTGTCGGGGATGAGTCGCTGCCAGGAACCACCGATGCGGGCGATCTGGATCTGGGCTGCATCGGCTTCATCGTTTGGCCGAGGTTTGGGCAACGTGGCGAGCGTGGCCTTCAGGTCGTCGGCTTCGTCATACAGCGCAGGCTGGGGTTTCAGCCGGTTTTCGATACGGCCACCTCGGTCACCCCACTTTTCCTGCATGTAAGAACTGAGATCTCGCGCCTCCATCTCGGTGGCCGTTTGGCCGATCAATTGCGCCCGGCTGCCCTGGGAGGCCAGCAGCATCCAGCCTGCAGGGTAGGGGACTTGCTCAAACCGATCCACCACGGCTTGCACGGGATTGAGACCTTTTGTCAGCATAGCATCGAGACGCACTTGCTGGCGCACCGCGATGAGAATCTCTGCCCGCTGACTTTCGTGACGGACTCGTCCGCTCAGCACAGCACGTTGGCCATCAAAACGAACCTGAGCAGCTTCATAACCTGTGGGCAGTTTGGAGGTAACCTGCGCGGCGGCTTTTTCCAAATCATGCTGAAGCGCTGGAGCCACAACCAGCCCGGCAAAAAGCCAGAAAGCCAGAAGCCAGGAACCAGCGATCAGCCATCGCGCAGGAGTCATCATCAGGAGGAAGAGCTGACAGGTAGCAGAGGCCCGAACCTAGGCAATAGAACAAAATGAGACAAATCCTAGACAACGAGAGATGCAGGATCCGTCGAAAAAAATCTGGAAGTTTTACCATCCTCGTCTAGTTGTGGCTCCGTGCCTTTTCGCTTACCTAATTCCAAAGTAAACTGGACCAACAGTTCATTCCTGACCTCCACGGCGGTCCTCACATTCACGCTCGTTCCTTGGTATCTTTACCATTATGGCATGGATGCCTTCCAAGTCGGCATGTTTGTGTTTTATTGCATCGCCACTGGCCTCAGCATCACGCTCGGCTACCATCGGCTTTTTTCGCATCTCTCCTTTAAAGCCTCATGGCCAGTGAGATTCTTGACGCTTGTTTTTGGTGCTGCGACTTTTGAAAACCACGTCATCGCTTGGGCTTCCGATCATCGTCGTCACCACAAGTTTGTCGATACGGATGGCGATCCTTACGACATCTCTAAAGGTTTCTGGCACGCTCACATTGGTTGGATCATGTTTCGCCGCGAGATCGAGCCGCCATGGGATAACGTGAATGATCTCATGCGTGACCCACTTGTCCGCTGGCAGCAAAAAAACTATGTACTGATCGCCGTCTTCGCCAGTTTTGTACTTCCTGCTCTCATTGGTTGGATGCACGCTGGAGTGAGTGGCGCTATTTGCGGTTTCCTTATCTCGGGAGTGGCTCGCGTCACAGCAGTGCAGCATTCTACATTCTTCATCAATTCTCTCTGTCACTACATTGGTTCACGGCCTTACTCCACGAACTGCACTGCCCGTGACAGCTGGATCATGGCCCTCTTCACTTTTGGTGAAGGCTATCACAACTACCACCACGAATTCCAGCACGACTACCGCAACGGCATCCGTTGGTATCACTGGGACCCCACGAAATGGTCTGTCTGGCTGCTTTCCAAGGTTGGTCTCGCCAGCGATCTTCGTCGAGTGCCTGACGAGAAAATCGTTCTCACAGAAATCGCCGAAGCACGCCGTCGTCTGGAAAAGCGCATCAGCAATGAAAAGCATCCGCTGACAGACAAGCTGCGTGAGCTTGTTAGTGCATCAGACGCCAAGCTCGTGGAAATGTCGGAACGCTGGCAGACTTGGATTTCTACTCCTCGCCAAGACCTGCCAAATTACCTGCATGACATCAAAGCCTCTATGAAAGAGACACGAATGGAAATTCAGCGTGCTTTTGCTTTGGCGGCTTCCGCTAGCTAAAAAGGCAGCTTAAAACACAGACTTAAAACTTCTGAAGCCCCCTCCTCCAAGGGGGCTTTTTTGCATCTGCATATCCAACTGACATTCCTTTAAGCTGAGAATTTAGCTATCATAGATAGTTTAGATGTATTTAAAACTTGATATTTTCATTATAAATCATAATTTCCATCATAAACTCAGTCCCGATTGTCTGTTCTCTCTACCATGATGCCCTTAATCCAAAAACTGCTGCTCGATGCAGGCTGCGCCGATAATCCGGCGGTGGCTGAGGCGGTTGAGCAGGCCTGCTACAACCAGACCTCCTTTGTCGAGGCAGTGCTGGATTGTGAAGGTGTGCGGGAGCGGGATTTCCTGCTTGCGATGGCGCACACACTGAATCTGACTTGGTGGGAAGGTGGCGGTGATAAGCCTGCGGAGCCCGGTTTGCGCAGGCATCTGCCTGCGGAGATCGCGCTGCGGCATCGTGTGCTGCCGGTGAAGTTTGAAGAGGCTACCGAGGAGAATGACCTCGGCCATGGCACGCTGCATCTGTCTACTTTTGACCCGCTGAACCTCGTCACGCATCAGCGCGTGGCCTCCAGCGTGCCGCACAACATCGTCTGGCATGTCGGTCAGCGCACGAAGATCGCCGAGGGACTGCAAAAGCTCTATGGCCTGGGCGCGGATACCTTTGAAAAAATTCTGCGCGGACGTGCTGACTGGGGCAGCGAGGAACTCGGAGATGAAGTCACCGTGCTCGATGGCCCTGAAGACGAGGAAGCCAGCGTGGTTCGTTTCGTGAATCAAATCCTACGCCGTGGGCTGGAACAACGCGCCACGGACATCCACGTGGAGCCGCAGCAGGATCGCCTGCGCATTCGGTATCGCATTGACGGACGCCTGGAAGAACTGCCGGTGCCGGAGAACATCAAATCACTGCAAGCCAGCGTCATCGCACGCCTTAAGATCATGGCGCGGCTCGACATCGCGGAGAAGCGTCTGCCGCAGGATGGTCGAATCAATCTCGAACTCGATGGCCTGCCAATCGACGTCCGCGTGGCGACGATCCCCAGCGTGGAAGGCGAAAGCGTCAGCCTGCGTTTACTAGCCCAGCAGGCTGTGACCATCGACCGCCTCGGCATGACGGACAACGTCCGCCCTGTGGTCGAAGAACTGCTCAAGCTCCCGAACGGCATCATTTTGATCACCGGCCCCACCGGCAGCGGCAAGAGCACCACACTCTACGCCTACCTCACCGAGCTGAATCAGGCCCATCGCCGCATCGTCACCATCGAAGATCCGGTGGAATACAAAATGCCAGGCATCGTCCAGATTGCTGTGAAACCGGAGATTGGGCTCACCTTTGCCACCGGCCTGCGCAGCATCCTCCGTGGCGACCCGAACGTCGTGATGATCGGGGAAATGCGCGATCTCGAAACTACCGAGATCGCCATCCGCGCCGCTTTGACAGGCCATCTCGTGCTGAGCACTCTGCACACGAACGACGCCATCGGCGGTATTACCCGGCTGGTCGATATGGGCGTGGAGCCCTTCCTCGTCTCCAGCGCCGTGCGGGCCTTCTTTGCCCAGCGTTTGGTAAGAAAACTCTGCCCGCTGTGCCGTCAGCCTGCCGAGGTCGAGCGCGACTACCTCCAGAGTATCAATTTCCCCATGAGCACGCCTGGCACCATCATGCGTGCCGTCGGTTGCGAGGCCTGCCGTGGCAGCGGCTATCAGGGCCGACTCTCCATTTATGAGGTCGTGCTCGTCACCCATGCGCTTCAGCACCTCATCAACACCCGAGCTCATCCCGCCGAGATGCATCGTCAGGCCATGAAGGACGGATTCATCCCCATGCGCGGCTACGGCTTCCAAAAAGTCCTCAGCGGCGACACCACCATCGAAGAAGTCCTCAGCGTCACCGCCATGGACCGCAAAGCCGAAGACGGCGTGCCCGCGAGAGCCGTCACCGTCCCCCTCAAACACGCTGCTTAGTTCGTCATTCGGATTTCGTCATTCGTCATTTCTAATCTCATGCCCACCTTCGCCTACAGCGCCCACAGCCCCTCCGGTGTCATCACCGGTGAGGTTAGTGCTGCCGACCGCGCGGAGGCCATGAGCTTGCTGGGCAAAAAACGCCTTAGCCCCTTCCGACTCGAACAATCTGGCGCAGCCGGAGTGGCTCAAAAAGCCGCCACGAAAGCGCGTGCTGAAGCCGCTGCATATCCAGCTGGGCCGATCAAGCTCAAGAGGCAGCAAGTCCTGCTCTTCACCGAGGAACTCTCCGACCTCCTCAGCGCTGGCATCCAGCTCGAACCCGCTCTCGCCACCATGGAGCGCCGCCGCGAGCTCTCGGGCGTCAAAACACTCGCCACCGCGTTGCGCGCGAAAGTCCGCGATGGTCTGCCCTTCTCGAAAGCCATCGCCGCCACCAGCCCGAGCTTTGGTGGCCTCTACTGTGCCCTCGCCAATGCTGGTGAAGCCAGCGGCACCCTGCCCTCCATTTTAAAGCGTCAGGTCGATTAC
Source organism: Verrucomicrobiaceae bacterium (assembly GCA_947463285.1). Classification (GTDB taxonomy): domain Bacteria; phylum Verrucomicrobiota; class Verrucomicrobiia; order Verrucomicrobiales; family Verrucomicrobiaceae; genus Prosthecobacter. The sequence continues at coordinate 4,883 of CANHTV010000053.1, forward strand.
CTCCGCTCGCTCGCTGCGCTAAGATCGAAGGTGCTCTTCGCCCTCATCTATCCTGCTTTCCTCGTCACAGCGGCTGTCGCAGTGACGCTGCTGTTCATCGTCTATCTCATCCCGCAGCTCATGGAGCTCATGGATAGCACGGGCGGCAGCTTGCCAGTCGCCGCACAGATGATCATGAAATTTAGCGACCTGCTGAAGGCCACTTGGTGGATGATTCTCATGGGTATCGTCGCGCTCCTGATCGTCGCCAAAGCCTGGCTGAAGCGCCCCGAAGCACAGATCCCCTGGGCTCGCTTCAAGCTCCGACTGCCACTTTTCGGCGAAGTCCTGCGCACGCGCTTCTTCGTCCAGATGCTGGAAACCATGGCGAACCTGCTCGGCAACGGCCTGCCCATGGTTCACGCCATGCAGCTTACCCAGCAGGCGATTGAAAACCCGCACTTCAACAAGGAATTCGAAGGCGTCATGGCCCACGTCGCCGAAGGCATGAGCCTCTCGCGTGCTCTGGACCGCAGCGGCCTCTTCCCCCCCCTGCTGCTCGACATGGTGAACGTCGGCGAGCAGACCGGCGACATGTCAGCCGCACTCGCCAAAGCCGCCGAGCGCTTTGATCGCGATCTCGGCAAGAAGATCGAAAAGCTCACCGCCCTGGCCCAACCTGCCATCGTCTTCCTCATGGCCGGCCTCGTCGGCACCATGGCTTACCTGATGATGACCGCCATCTTCCAAACCATCGGCAACATCAGCAAATAGGCGAAGGGCAGAGATCTTGGGGCCAAGAGTCCAAACCTTCCCAAACCCTCAAAAAACAATGAAGCACACCAACCTACTCCAAACCCCGAAGCTGAGCCTTCAAACTCTTCGCTCTTCGCCCTCAGCCCTTCGCTCTGGCTTCACCCTCGTCGAGATCATGCTCGTTCTCGGCATCATCGCCCTGCTCGTCGGTGCTGGCATCTACTCGCTCGGCGATGTCACCAGCTCCGGCAAACGCACCCGTGCTAAAGCAGACCTCAACGCCCTCACTGCCGCCCTGCGTGGTTATGAAGTCGATAACACCTTCCTCCCCACCACTGAGCAAGGTTTGATGGCTCTCGTGACCAAACCTTCTAGCCGCCCGACACCACAAAACTGGACCAACAAGATGAAGAAGCCTCTGCTCGACTCCTGGGGCAACCCCTACCACTACCGCCGCCCCGGCATGAAGGACAAAGGCGGCTTCGACATCTTCTCCGCCGGCCCCGACGGCCTGCCTGAAACAGCCGATGACATCGGCAATTGGGACCTCTGACCACCTCTGGTGGTAATGACGAATGACTAAAACCGAATGACGAACTTCCGAGTCATCACGAAACACGCGACAACCACACTCAGTGCCGAGTGTGGTCTTCGTCATTCGTGCTTACTCATTCGTCATTCAGCGTTTACGCTGGTTGAGGTTTGTATTGCCCTCGGCCTCTGCATGTTGCTGCTCGGTATCGCGACGCTTTCGGTGACGGGCTTGCAGGATCAGGCTCGGCTGAAGCGAACCGCCTCCGAGATCGAATCCACGGCTCGCAAGGCCTTGCAGGACGCCATCATGCAGCAGCGCACCATCGAACTCGCCTTGGATGGTGGCCTTGGTGGCGATGAAGGAGGTCGAGTCCAGATCAAGCGCCTTGGCGACAAAGCTTTCCGCAATGCCAAACGCGGAGAAGTTTGGGAATTCAGCCCCACCGGCATCTGCGAGCCTCTCGAAGTCCGCATCACCAGCGCCAGCGGCGTGATTGAAGTAGGCTTTGATCCCCTGACGGCCTGCGCCGTGAAGAAAAACGTCTCAGTGAACTCATGAAGACGAATCCCTCATTCACGAACGAGCGCCGAATACGCTTCAGTGTTCGTCATTCTCATGGTTTTGCCTTGCTCGAAATCATCCTTGCGATGGCTCTCTTCAGCATCGTCGCTGTGGGCATGACACGGGCTTTGGATCAGATCGCGCAGACGACCAAAAGCTCCCGCCAGGAAGCCCAGGTGCTGCGCGTGCTCGAGTCCGTGCTCGCCGAAGTCGCTCATCAGCCTGAGCTAAAGCCACGCACCGTCAGCTTCCCGAAAACCGCCGATGGCATCGACGCCAGCGCCAGCATCGAAGAGGTCCGCCTCTTCACCCAGGACAAGGTCGAGTTGGATAAAATGTTCCGCATCCGCGTTGAAGCCTGGCTGGCCGATGGAGCCAGCAAGCGACAGCTCAAACGCCAGATGGAAACCTATGTGTATTCACCCGTCAGCCCATAAGGTGGCACAGCCTTCCAGGTTGTGTTCCCGGCAAGCTGGAAGCTTGCCCCACCAAGCATTCACCCTCATCGAGGTCCTCCTCGCCATGGGAGTGATCGGCTTGCTGATCGGTGGCGTGTATGGTTTGGCGAACGGTGCTATCCAGCTCGGCGCGTCGATGAATCAATCCCGCATCTCCGAGACCCGCCTCACCAACTTCACTACAGCTTGGCGCGACTATTTGGAAAACCTGCTGCCCGGCATCCGCCTGAGCTGCGGTTTGGAAAAAGCCAAACGCGGAGCCGGAGGCAATCTCCTCATCGAAGGCGGTCAGGTGCCTTTCGTCTGGACCAGCCGAGTCCGCCTCGCTGACGCCGTCGAGTTCGCCATCGTGCGTGGCAAAGAAACCGGCAGCCTCCAGCTGAACGTCCGCCACCTCAAACGCCTCGAAAAACCCAACGCCTTCGACGTCTACTCCCAGATCGCCGAGCTGACCTTGCTGGACGGACTCAAAGAATTCCGCTGGGAGTTTTACGACACCGAAAAGAAGCGCTGGTTCGCCACCTGGGACGCCGACAAGCACCCCGCGCCGCCTTCGCACATGAAGCTCCACTTCCAGTTTCTCAAAGACCCGAGGGAATATGTATTCACCTACTGGATCGCGAATGACCTCGTGGCTCAACAATGACGAATGAGTAAAACCGAATGACGAAACAACACTCCAACACCGAATGCCGAAAAGGGGATCACACGATCCTTTCGGGCGGCGTTCGTGCTTTGGGTTTCGTCATTCCTTCGTCATTCGGATGTCGTCATTCGTCATTCCACCGCGGCTCCGCCCTCATCGCGGTGTTTTGGATGATCGCGGTCATGGGGATGGTCGTGCTAGCGGGAGCCAAGGCTCTCCAGTCCGACACGCAGGCCACGCGCGAGCTTCGCGGACGCACCTTTGCCAAACGGCTCGCACAGATGGGGCTCGAAGTGGCACGGCATCCGGCCATTCAGATGGACGATGGTTTGTTGCACTACACCTCCCCTGAAGGCGGCGGCTACGATGTGAAACTCACCACCGAAGAAGCGCGGCTGAACATCAACGTCCTGCTCGCCAGTGGCGATAAAGTGCTGCTGCCACGCCTGTTTGGAGCCTGGGGACTCACTCCGCAGCAGAGCGGAGCACTCAACGATGCTCTCCGAGACTGGATCGACGAAGATGACAAAAGTAGCCTCAACGGCGCGGAGAAGCGCGACTACCAAAAAGCAGGCTTCGAAGGGCTGCCCTTCAACAAACCCTTCCGCGAAGTCGATGAAATGCTCATGGTGCGCGGCATGGACGCCATCAACATCATGCGTCCCGACTGGCGCGAGTGGTTTACCGTCATGGGCGATGGCCGTGTCGATGTGAACGAGACCCGCGCCGAACTCATCGCGCTCATTGCCAATGTGCCGATCGAGCGCGTGACGCCTCTTTTAACCCTCCGCGCTGGTAAAGATGGCGCGATGCACACGCGTGATGACAACCGCCTCGGCTCGCCCGTCCAGGTGGCTCAGCTTCTCGGAGTTTATCAGCCCCAGACAGTCGAACTGCTGACGCGCTGGATTCAATTTGCCGGTCCCATCAAGCGTCTCGAAAGCACAGGCTACTTTGGCGATATCCGTCGCCGCCTCGTGCTCATCGTGCAGAACCAAAAAGCCATCTGGCGTGGCGAACTTCCCCCTTCCTCTCATGGCTCGTAATCGCAAACCCACACACGATCTCCTGCTCCCTGGAGCGGATGGCTGGTCCCGCTGGACTGGCATGGAGGGCGCTGCCTGTGAGCACGCCGCCGACTTCGGCCAAAGCGCAGGCGTCTTTGCCAAAGAAGCCCACCGCCGAGTGCTCGCCCTGCCTGCCTCACACGCCTGGGTTTTACCAGCCTGGCTGCATGGCATGCCTGAGCATCTGCGTGACATGGCGCTGCTGCATCTGGAGCGCATCGGCGTCCGTGTGACTGATCCCGAGCACGGTCTGCAAGTCCGCCGCATTCAGGAAAAAGACGGCGCCCACCTCGCCTGCATCCTTGCGCTGAAAGAGCAGCCTGCACCGCTCTGGGACACGTTGCGTCTGCCTGATGAAGTCGTGCTCAGCGCGCAATGCCGCGACCTTCCCGCCGACAGCATCGTGCTCCAGCGCGAGATGGGCCGCCTCGTCGTCACCATCTCGCATGGCAGCGAGATCGTCTATTGCAGCCCGCTTTCCGCACATCGGCTCGATGAACGCGCCTTGAGCGAGCTAAACCATCTTTGCCTCCAACTCGGCTTCCAAAGAGTGCTTGGCAAGGTCGAAGGCATCGTGCTCTGGCTGGAGGTAGAAGGCGACATTCAGCAGATCGAGCGCATCACCGGACTGCCTGCCCGCCGCGAAAGCATCCCCGCGCCGCGTTTGCCCGCGAAGGGCAGCAGCACACTCCTGCCAGCGGACATCCTCGCCGCACGTCAGCGTGCTCAGGCCAGCGCTCGCACACGCGTTACCGCACTGAGCATTGGGCTCGCTTTGGCCGCCTGCATTGCCGTCATGATGGTGCTCATCACCACCGCCACACGCGAGCGCGACATGCTTCGGGATAAGATCGCCGATCTCACACCGCGTGCCTCACAGGTTCTTGATCAAAAGAAAGCCTGGCAGGAAGCTGCGCCTGCTGTCGATCCCAGCTCTGGGCCAATGCAGGTCTTGCTCGACATCATGAGCCCGAGCAGCAGCACGGAAGTCGGCATGACCAGCTTCGAGTGGACACCGAGGATGCTCGCTCTTCGCGGCCGCACTGCCTCGCCATCCTTGGCCCTGCAATACACGAAAGAGATCACTGAGGTCGAAGTGCTCAGCCGCTACGCTTTTGAAACACCTTCACCGCAGATCGCCAGCGACAACAGCGCCACCTTTGAACTGAAAGGAGAAGCCAAGCCATGAAGCGCAGCGAAAAAATCCTCCTGATACTCTTTGGCGTGCTCTTCCTCGTCATCGTCGGCGGTGGAGCCGTGGCCATGGGCATCAGGCATTACATGGCCATCCTGGAAGAAAACGATGGCCTCCGCACGCGCATCATCGAGATGAACGAAGCCATCGCCCAAGGCAGCGAGTGGCAGCGCCGCCACGACTGGCTGGACAAACAAGTGCCCAGCTTCACCTCACGCCAGGAAGCCTCCACCCGCCTGCTGGAGACCATCCAAAAAGAGGCCGATCAACTTTCGCTCAACCTCACCGATCGCCAGTTCCTCGAACCCGTGAAGGCGATGGGCCCCGATGGACTTCCTCTGGAGGAAGAAGGTGGCTACTTCGATCAAGCCTCGGTCAAAATCATCCTCACCAAGGTCAAAGAGCAGCCGCTATTTCAGTGGATGCACAAGCTGCAAGCCCCCGAAGGCTTCCTCGGCATCACCCGTCTGCAAATCACTCCTGCTGGCGAATCTAAGACCGTGAACGTCGAAGTAGAGATCACCCAGTTTTATCGTGAGAAATCCTCCGCTAAGATTTCCAAAGCCAACACGCCATGAAGTTTCCAGTTCTCAGTTCTCATTTCTCAGTTTTCAGTTTGATCGCTGTGACGCTTATCGGCCATGCCGAGGAGACACCCGTGCCGTTACCACCTCCGGAAACTTATGCGGTGCTTTGGGAGCGTTCCGTCTTCACGACGAAAGACCTGCCAGCACCTGAAGCGCCGACTGGGCCGATCTTTTCTGATCATTTGAGTTTATCTGGCATCTATGAGGTGGATGGATCAGTGGTGGCGATTTTGATTGATCGCACGACCAGTCAGTTTTCCGAAGCTCGGATTGGTAGTGAAAACGAGCAGGGGATCAAAATTCGCAAGGTCCAGCCTGGGGCAAGCATGGATAAAACCCGGGTTCAGCTTCAGAAAGGTGACATTGCAGGTTGGGTCAGTTTTGGAGATGTGACTCCGGCTGAAACCATCGCGCCTGCGATTCCTGTTCAGAAGGGAGCCCCGGCTATGAATGCTCCCGGCGGAGTCGTTTCGCCGCTTTTACCTTCGTTGCAGGGGGAGGGGGGGATGGCGGGACAGGCACCCGTGCCACCACCTTCGCAGGCCGTTCAGCCTCAGTCTGTGCGGCCTTCAGTGAATGATGTGCCGCTGCCTCCGCCCTGAAGAATGAGGCGGCTTCAGCGCGTAGAGTGAGAAGCTGCTTGCCAAAAGGAGGTCTGCCCCCATATTCAGCACCCCTTATGGACATTTTGATTGGCATTCTCACGGTGGTCGAAGTTCTCGTCTGCCTCCTTCTGATTCTTATCGTACTCATGCAGCGCCCCCGCCAGGAAGGCCTTGGAGCCTCGTTTGGTGACGGTGCCATGACCCAGCTCGTCGGTGCTCAGACCACCAACGTCCTGCAAAAAGGCACAGTCTATCTGGCGGTGATGCTTTTTGTGCTCACGCTTTCACTAGCTGTCCTGACCACCAAGCGCCAGACGGCCAAAGTTGGTGTCAAAGTTTTCGACGAGCCACCTCCAGCAGCACCTGCGGTTACTCCAGCCACTGCGGCTCCGACCACTCCAGCTCCAGCACCTCAAGTCAAGGTCGAGGACAAATCAGACAAACCTGCTGATTCAACGAAAGCCCCTGAGGCGTCCAAGCCAGCCGAAGCTTCAAAGCCTGCTCCAGCAGCTACCAAGGAAGCAGCACCATCCCCAAAACCTACTGCCATGAATCAAGCCCCAGCCAATGTGACAGTTCCTGCGGCTCCCGCCAAGTCTAATCCTTGATCGTCCGATCAGGTTTTTTCTTCAATCTTAGCAGCGTTTTTAATCCCACGCCTGTGCCATGAACGGAGGAATCAAAGCACTCCGGTTTCGTCTGCGCGATGGACTTTGTTTCTTGGGATTCATCATGCTTCTAGGTCCTGCGGATCAAGCCGCAGCTCAGGGAAGTGTGATTCGTTGTCAGCTGGCTGACGGATTTGATTTTCCGGTCGGCAAGCCCAATGCGGATGGCTACTACAAATCCCGTGGCTACTGGCCTAACGGCCACTTAGGTGAAGATTGGAACGGACGTGGCGGTGGTGACAGCGACCTGGGAGCTCCCATTTATGCAGCTGCTCGCGGTGTGGTGATCATCTCCGAAAATGTGGGTGTCGGCTGGGGAAATTGCATCATCATCCGTCATCCTTATCGTGATGAGACGGGAAAGGTCGCCATGGTGGACAGTCTTTCAGCGCACTTGTATCAGCGTGTCGTCAAAGTCGGCCAAGTCGTGGAGAAAGGCCAGCTCGTCGGCACCATGGGTGGCAACAACGGCATGTATCAGGTGCATTTGCATTTCGAGATGCGCAAAAATCTACGCATCGGCATGAACCGCAGCCAGTTCGCTCGTGATAACTCGAACTACTACAGCCCGACGGACTTCATCAACAAGCACCGCGTTCTTCAGACTAGCTTCCAGAAGTATCCGATCCCAACCGGTTTGTTTGCGCCTTATGGCCATTCCTTGGCTGACGCTGGCAGTGATAGTGGCGCACCGGTCAAGGTGCCGGTTCTTCCCAAAGGTCGCCCAGGCCTGCCTGCTGAAGGGCCTTCAGCCGATGATGAGGACTTCTGGTCCAAACTACGGTCCCGCTTAAAAGAAGGCAAGGTGATCGAAGGCACATCCCCTCCTTGATCCAGTTTTGATCTTTCAAGACTTAGGCGATCTGGCCCAGATACCGGCTTCGCTTTCCCGTGCTTTTTGGGCGAGATGGCTTAGTTCGACCATGTAAGTGGGGAGGTCGCGTTTGTCGTCAGGTAGCTCAGTGGAGATGCCATTGATCCAGGCGTAACCTTTGCGAATCAGCAGATCCGCCAGATAAACCGGGCCTTCAGGCATCTGCACTTTGATGACGGCGTAGTAGCGCACGGTGTTTGGCACACGTTCCCATTTAGTCAGGACGTTGAAGTGTTTGTCCTTCAGCAACTGCACGACATAGGCGGCGGCTTCCTGCCCGACTTCGATGATGGTTTTGTCCGGCACTTTGCCAAAATAACGGCCTTGTTCCGCGACGCGCTGAGGGTGGTTCATCGTCGTTTCCAGCGAATCGGCAAAGTAGAGCACGAAGATGTGCTCTTCATTGCCATAACGGATGCGCAGCGTGTCCGCCTCGTTCGCACGGCTTTCCACGAGCAGGGGAGATGGCAAAATTTTAAATTGTGGGACTACTTCCTTCGGCACGCCGCCTTCATCTGGCGTGGTCATACCGGGCACACCTGCGACCGGGACTTTCAGTGCCTTGGGCACGGTCTGCGAGCGCAAGCCCTGCAATAACATGCCACCCAGCACGATCACTAGCACCAGCACGGCAGTGATGGCGAGATTGAGCATGACGGTGCGAAAGGGCATAGGCGGTTCAGATAGACATGGAATCTGCGCTTTGCTCAAGTGCCGATCTGCTTTTCCATTACAAGCCGGCGAGTTTTTTGGCGTAGGTGAGCGAGTCGATCTCAGCTGGCGTTTTATCCCGGCGGATGGCTTTGATTCGTGGGAAACGCAGTGATA
>CANHTV010000054.1 GCA_947463285.1 Verrucomicrobiaceae bacterium
GTCCAGATGTTAGGCATGGCGTTGTAGAGTTGGCAGTGGGTTGCAATAGTTGGCGATTGCTTGCAGTTGTTTTTAAACCACGGCAAACGTGCAAAGCATCAACAAAGCAAACAACTGCAAACTTCAGCCTATGCACGCTGCATCTTCCATCCACGAACTATCCGAAACCCACACCCACGGCGAGCATACAGAATACCGAGTCGTGCGGGTGAGTGCGGAAGATAATCGGCCTTGGATCCGGGGATCTCCTGTTTGCAGCACATTGAAGACACATCGTATCTGCCATGCTGGCATCATGACCGCGCAGGCTCCGTATCGCATCGTGCGGATGCATCAGAGCGGCCTTTATTTTCTAGCGTGCATCAGTGGTGAAGGCCGGGTGTTAGTCGATGGGCGCTGGCAAAAATGCAGCGCAGGTATGGCCGTGGCGCTGCCGCCTTTCATGGTGAATGCTTTTGAAGCCGTCAAAGGCAAGTCTTGGCGCTGCTGCTGGGTGCGCTACGAGCAGCAGCCGGGGCAGCAGCCCATTCTCAGCAGCAGTTCGCCGCTCATGGCCGCTTTTGCTGGGGCTCCTTTGTTCAGCGCCATTGAGGGCTTGATCGAGGAAGCTGCCCAGGAATCAAAACCCGCCGCCATGTTTCACTGGGTGGAGCTGATTCAAAATTATGTCGAGCGCTTTGCCCAGCCCTGGCAGCAGGATGATCGCCTCTGGCGTCTCTGGGAAATGGTGGCTGCAGATGTCGGGCGTGACTGGACCCTTGATGAGCTGGCCCATCGCGCTCATGTCAGTGCTGAGCATTTACGTCGGCTCTGCCGCCGCGCACTGGGCCGCACGCCGATGCATCACGTTACCTGGCTGCGGATGCGCAAGGCCTGCGAACTACTCTCCACCACTAACCTCAAAGTCGAGACCGTCGCCAATGCAGTCGGCTACCAGAACGCCTTCGTCTTTAGTAACACCTTCAAAAAATGGATTGGTTGGCGTCCTAGTGAGCATCGCTCACGAATGGGAGCGTGAGCGCAAGCCAACGTTCACGAATGGTCAATTCACCGCGCCTCCAGCTCATCACTCCATGAACGAAAATTCACATCACTTAATGCGCTAGCTATGAATCATATCTGAATCATTCTTTGGGTGTCTCAGGATTGGCTGATGATTTATTCTTCTCTGTTGTTTCTCCTGCTTGCCTAGAAGAGGGACATCGTGATAAACCCAGAGGCATCATGCGAAAAATCTACTCTCTGTTCGGGCTGATGGTGATGGGGGCGGCAGCCTTGGGGGCACCGCGTTCTTGGACGGATGTGTCAGGACGCAAGGTGGAGGCTGATTTCGCCGGGATGCAGGGGGACAGTGTGCTGCTGAAGCTGGCGAATGGCCAGACGGTGCCGTTTCCTCTGGCCAGGCTGAGTGCGGAGGATCAGGCCTTTGCAAAAACGCAGACTGCGGGTGCGGCGGTCCCTGTCGCTAGTGGGAGTTCTTCTGCCGCGAGTGGAGAGGTCAGCCGGGTGCCTGTGGGAAAACGCGTGTGGCCTGAAAATGTGGCGGTATCGGCGAAGTCCGTCGAGATCGCGCCGGTGACTGAGAATGCGGCTGAGCGCAAGTATGTGTATCGTTCAGAAGCCTTTGAATTCACCTCCCAGGCCAAACTGGCAGGAAGTGTGATGAAGGAAGTCGCGCGCACCTTCGAAGCGACGAAGTCACTCATCGAGGCATTGCCCTGGGGGGTCACCTGCAAGCCGCCGGAAGGTCGTGAGCGTTTCCTGGCGGCTCTTTATGAGACGCGTGATGACTACGTGGCCGCTGGTGGGCCGGAGCTTTCCGGCGGTGTGTATAACAGTGGCGACAAGATTTTTAAGATCCCGTTCCAGAGTCTCGGCTTCAAGAAACTCGGCCAGACCTATGCCCGGGATGATAACTTCAGCAATGCGACGCTGATTCATGAAATCACCCATCAGCTCATGGATGATTACCTCGGCTTTCTGCCGAAATGGGTGATCGAAGGCACTGCGGAATATACCGAGATGCTGCCCTACAAGGCTGGCATCTTTCGTGCTGACTCTCATAAGAATGGTCTGAAGGAGGACACTGAGCGCTGGGTGAAGCAGGAGGGCTTTCCCCTCGATCTTGGTAGCTTGGAAACGTTGATGACCATGAACCGCGATCAGTGGGACGCAGAGGCTTCGACGGCTCGCAGCATGAGTGCGATGTATCATCGGGCTCAGCTTTTGGTGTATTATTTCTGCCATCTCGACGGGGACAAAAAAGGGACCCGTTTCATCAAGTTCATGGACGCAGCCTACGGTCAGGTCGCTGAGTTGCGGGCCTTTTTTGCAGATCCCAGGGTAAAGCGGATGGAGGGTGGGCGCTTCAGTTACCCCCGTGATTTTCCACCACCGGATATGGATCCGACGACGGCACCCTTCAAAAATCTACCACTTTTGCTCGATGAGCGGCCCTATGCCAAGCTGGCCGCGGAGATTATGGATGGCTTTAAAAGCATCGGCATCAAGGTCGTCGTCCGCTGAAAAAGGCAGTTGGGGGGCGATATTGGCTGACTTGGGCAGGATTGTCTCGGATTGAGGATTCAGCCTTGCCACTTTCGGTGGGCACTGCTAAATCCTCAGACGCTATGGCAAAAATCCAATTTACCACTCCTGAAGGCGCAACGGGCGAGATCGAACTCAGCGCCGAGCGCCTCACTCTGGGCCGCGCTGACGATAATTCGATCGTGATCCCCCATGAGTCGGTTTCCAGTCATCATGGCGAGTTTGTATTCGATGGTGCTGCCTGGATCTTTACAGATCTCGGTTCCACAAACGGTACCTCCGTCAGCGGACAGCGTGTCGAGAGTCTCGAAATGGCCAGTGCTGGCGCTTTCAATATTGGTCACATTGAGTGCGTGTTTTACGGTGATGGCGAAATGGCTGAAACTCCTGCCTACGCTGCTCCTAGTCGCACCATGACCAGTGGTGGATATGGTGACACCCCTATCGACCGCAGTCGCCGCCAGGGTTTTGGTCCCAAGTCCAAGCCCAAGGGGCACGGATACGGCATTTTTTATCTCATGGCCGTGGTGGCTCTCGCTGTCTGTGGTTACGCGGCTTTCACGTTCATGAATTTGTCCGCCTAACGAATCAGGGCTCAGATCCGAGAGCGATCTGCTGTCAGCAGCAAAAGCTGACGGATTGCCTATTTTGTCTCAACTTAACTAAGCGGCATGGAGCCGCACGAAAAAACTAGAAATGTCCAATACCATTGTTGTCGGTGCCCAGTGGGGCGATGAAGGAAAAGGGAAGATTGTCGATTTTATCACGGAGCAGGCGGATCTCGTCGTGCGCGCGGCTGGTGGCAGCAATGCTGGCCACACCGTTATCAACAATGGCATCAAATACATCCTGCACCTGATCCCCAGCGGTATTTTGTGGGAGGACAAACTCTGCGTCATCGGTAATGGCGTGGTGCTGGATCCCTTCGGTATTCTCGAAGAAATGGCAAAACTGCGCAGCCAGGGGGTGAAGATTACTGCAGAAAATCTCAAAATCAGCGAGACGGCTCACCTCGTGATGCCCTATCACAAAGCCCTCGACCACGCTCGTGAAGCGAAGCGCGGCGATAAAAAGATCGGTACGACCGGGCGTGGTATTGGCCCTGCCTATGCTGACAAAATCGAGCGTGGTGGTCTGCGGGCAGTGTTGCTGACCCAGCCGGATGTTTTGGAAGTGGAGTTGCGTGAGCGCATCATCCAGCACAACGAAACCATCGTCGCCGCAGGAATTGAGGCGGTGCCTGTCGAGGAGACCGTTCAGAAAGTACTAGCTGCTGCCAAGGAACTAGCCCCGCACATCACTAATACGGCCGTTGTTTGCCACGAAGCGATCCAGGCTGGTAAAAATCTGCTTTTTGAAGGCGCTCAAGGTACTTACTTAGACATTGACCATGGCACCTATCCCTTCGTCACCAGCTCAAACACCACCTCTGGCGGTGCCTGCACAGGCTCCGGTGTGCCTCCGCGCATGATTGATAAAGTCGTGGCCGTCTGCAAAGCCTACACCACCCGCGTGGGCAGTGGCCCCTTCATCACGGAGAATGACGACATTGGTGACATGCTCCATAACATGGGCCGTGAATTTGGCGCTACGACTGGCCGAGCCCGCCGCTGTGGCTGGCTGGACGCTGTGATGGTGCGTTATGCTGTGATGATCAACGGTGCTGACGAGCTTGCCATCACCAATCTTGACGGTCTTGATGGGCTTGAGGAAATCAAAATCTGCAATGCTTACAAGCTGCGTGGAGAAGTGATCCATTACCCGCCGAGCACCATCGCTGACATTGAGGCCTGCGAGCCGATCTATGAATCCCATCAGGGCTGGAAGAAAGATCTCAGTCAGATTAAAAACTTTGCTGACCTACCTGACCTCGCCAAAGCTTACCTCAAGCGTGTGGAAGAACTCACCGGTGCGCGCATCAGCCTTCTTGGCATTGGGCCTTCCCGTGACCAGACGCTGGTCGTGTGATTATTGAATAAGCACCACTTCAGCGCTCTCTGGCATCCGTATTCCCTTGGACTGTCCACCGACCAACCGCGCTAGACTGGCGCTGCTTTTCTTCTTCACCGCGATGCCTATGGGCATCTGGAACGTGCCGCTGGCGAATGTCTTCGCCGCCTATGGGCGCACTCATCTTGTGCCCTGGGTGCTGGCCACGACCGCCACCGCCGCCTTTGTTTCGCCTTTATTTGTCGGTGCACTCGCGGATCAGCGCATGGCGCCGACCCGCTTGCTACGCTGGCTGGCTGTTCTCACAGGTGTAGCGTTGACCCTCACCTGTCTGTCTTTGCACTGGCAGCTCAGGGATGGCTTGATTTTAGTCTGCGCACAGGTGCAGGCACTGGTTGCGACCCCTGTCTGGAGCATCGCTAGCAGTATCGTCTTTTCCCAGCTTCAAGATGCGAAACGTCAGTTCGGCCCGCTGCGTGCCTTTGCCACTTTTGGTTGGATGGTTGGCTGCTGGATCGTCAGTTTTGTTTTAAAGGCAGACGCCTCTCTCGTGGGTGGATTTACCGCTGCTGGGCTCTGGCTGCTCGTCATGGGGCTGACCTGGACTCTGCCAGCCGTGGAGCCTGTGGATGATAAACCACAGCGCACCTGGAAACAGATCCTCGGCTTAGATGCGCTGGATCTTTTGGCGCATCGTGATCATCGCATCGTCTTCATCACCGCTGCGCTTTACTGCATTCCATTGGCGGCGTTTTATCCTTACACCGCCTTGCAATTAAAAGAGCTCAAGGTGGGTAACATCTCGGCCGTGATGTCCCTCGCGCAGACGACGGAAATTCTCACCATGCTTCTGCTGGCTGGGCTGCTCGCGCGGTATCGGCTGAAATGGGTCTTCCTGTCCGGCATCGCCATTTGTGTCGTACGCTACTCCATGAATGCCATGAACACACCGCTGTGGATCATGATCGGCACCACGCTGCATGGTTTTGCCTTCACACTGTATTTCATCACCACGCAGATTTACCTGGAAGAACGCATCGACCCCAAGTGGCGCGTGCGTGCCCAGGCCCTGCTGGCGCTGTTGATGAGCGGTGTGGGAAATCTGCTCGGTTACTTGGGCGGCGGCTGGTGGCATCAGATGTGCCAGACTTCTGCGGGCACGGATTGGTCCAAGTTTTGGTGGGGAGAAACGGCTGTCACCGCTGCTGTGTGCCTGTTTTTCGCGCTGGCTTACCAAGGGCGTAAAGCCAGTGCCGTCTGAATTTATGGGTGAAACTGAATGGCGGCGATTTTATCCGCCATGTCATGACTGGCGCAGAAGGCTAGCTCCACCGCTGCGGCACGACTGATGCGTGCGCGTAGCGTGACCACCTCGCCCATGCTGAGTCCATCCACAAAAGCCTCCACGGGGCGATGCTCCGGTGCCAGATTTCGTATCTCCACAGAGCTGTCCGTGCTCAGCAGTGCGCTGCGCCAGTGCGCGGGCTCCATGACATTGGAGCCGACGAGCAGCCAGGCGGGTGTGTCTGCCAGCAGAGGGCTGGCCCCCATGCTGCGGGCGTAGGCAGTCGAGCCGGCGGCTGTAGCTACCAGGGCACCATCACTGACGAGCTTCGGCAGGCGCTTCACGCCATTGACGCTGACCTCCAGCCAGGCGCTCTGACTCGTGCTGCGCTCCAGCCAGGCATCATTAAAACCGTGGGCCGTTTTGATCTCACCGTCTGCGTTTTCAAACTCCAGATACAGCATCGGCAGTTGGCGCAGGATCACATCCGTGGGAGGAAATGGATGATCAAAGACCTGCTCCGGCGCATTCATCAGAAAGCCGAGATGTCCGGCATTGATGCCAAAAAACGGCAATCGCTTGCGCCAATACTCACGGATGCATCGCAGCATGGCTCCATCTCCACCCAGCACCGTGATGAAGCTGGCCTCGTCCTCCGGCACACCGGGGCCAGTTTTCTTCGTCCACGCTTGGGCACGTGGATTTCGTGAGTCGGCTTCAAGATAGAAGGGCACGTTTTGCAGGCTGCACTGCGCGTAAGTGCCTGGAATCGGGGCTCGATAGAGGCCGTAGCGTTCAATATAATCCAGCACACGAGGTGTGACGAGGCTTTCGACATCGTCATCACAGCTCAAAGCCTCGCGGATGGCCGAGCTGGAGCCCATTTCTTCCAGCGGAAAAAGCCGCGCCTTGGGAGGCAGGTCGGCGGCATCAATCTCATGTCCTGGACGTGTGAGGACGGCAAAATGCGCCTTTTCCCAAAGCTCCTGACCATGCGCCCAGCATCGCTGAATGGCTGATGCTCCCTCACTTCCGCCTGCTATCAGGTCCCCACCCACCACGTGCCAGACCTCCCCCAGCGGCTCAAAACGCTGCTGGAGCTGGTAATTGCGCGTGAAAGTCGCCTGCTCCAGATCAAAGAGATCCACCACGACTTTTGGAATATCACCGAAGGCGATGTCGCATAAAGCTGCGCGGTAAATGGCCGGAATACTGCCGGTGACGGGCTTGTCTGGGCGCGGTCCACAGGGGATGACCCGGACCTCATCAAACTCCCGAGCCAAGAGTTCAGCAATGGCACGGTGATGAATTCCTGGCGGATTAAAACTGCCCCCGAAGATGGCGATTCGCATGATCAAATCTTGGCCTGTGCAAGCGGTTACGGCAAACGGAATGCTTACTGATAGAGGAAAGTCGTCAACGGGCTGGTGGCGGCGGCTTCTTCGGAGGAATCGGCGAGGCCGATTTCATATGAGGCGCGTCCGGCCTCGACGGCCATTTTAAAGGCGATGCCCATGCGGATGGGATCACTGGCAATGGCGATGGCGGTGTTAACGAGCACGGCGTCAGCTCCCATTTCAAAGGCCTCGGCAGCATGACTGGGGGCGCCGATGCCTGCATCAATCACGACAGGAATTGTGGCCTGGCTGATGATGATCTCGATCTGCTTTCTCGTGGTGATGCCCTGATGGGAACCAATGGGTGACCCGAGTGGCATGACGGTGGCCGTGCCAACGTCTTGCAGGCGACGTGCCAGCACGGGGTCAGCATTGATGTAGGGTAATACGATGAAGCCTTCTTTGACCAAGATTTCGGCAGCTTTCAGCGTCTCGATGGGGTCTGGTAGGAGGTATCTCGGATCAGGATGGATCTCTAGCTTCACCCAGTTTGGCAGGCCTGCCGCGACAGCGAGTCGCGCGAGTCGCACCGCTTCCTCGGCATTCATGGCACCGCTCGTGTTTGGCAGCAGCAGTATATCTTTGGGAATGAACTCTAAGATGTTAGCAAAAGGATCGCTTTTGCCTGTGAGATCGGCACGACGTAGGGCCACGGTGACAATCTCGGTGCCTGAGGCGATGATGGCTTCGCGCATGAGTTCACCTGAGGAAAACTTGCCAGTGCCGAGCATGAGTCGGGAATGAAAAGTGCGGTCGGCGATGGTGAGTGAGGCGTTGGTCATGGGCTTGCTAAAAGCGTTTATCTAAGAGTTGTTGATTGCGTCTGGGATCTCTCCGCCCATCAAGCACCGCGAGGATTCGGAGTTGTTGCCCTTCGATTTGATAGAAAACAAGGTAATAGGGGAATCGACCTTTGAGCACTGCACGATAACAATGCCCAAGGAAAAGATGTGTTCCAGCCCTGTCGGGAAGCTGTTCGATCTGCTTGGCAAGGAAGGAGTAAACCTCTCGGCCTAGACCTTTTTCCTGCTGCTCATAAAAAGCGGCTGCTTTATCAAGGTCAGTTTTAGCTTGATCGTGAAAAACGATTTTCATGATCTAGCGCCCCACTTGGCATCAAGTTCAGCAAAAACATCTTCCATCGGGATGAGCTCTGCCGTGCCATTTTCTAAACTGCGCAGCCTTTCTTCGACGATGTCCATCTGCCACTGAGGAATCTCCTCTTCCTGGCCCATCTGCCCCCGCACCCGCTCGACGAGCACTTCCTTTTCCTCGGTGCTGAGGCAGGAAATCGCAGCCATCAGGGCGTCGATGACGGGGGTGGAGGTGAGTGTCGCGCTCATGGCCGCAGAGTATCCAGTTTGGCAAAGCGGATCAAGTCAACAGTGCTCGCTGCAGCAGCTCCTCGGTGCTGAGCTGGATGCCAATGTAGAAGTCTCCAAACTCTCCATACTGCGTGGTGACTTCATCCCAGCGCATTTCATAGACGATGCTTTTGATCTGGAAGATGTCGTGCGCAAAGAGGGTGACGCCCCATTCATGGCTGTCGAGGCCCGTGGAGCCAGTGATAAGCTGGCGGACCTTGCCTGAATACTTGCGGCCGGTCCGGGCATGGCCCTGCATGAGTTCGCGACGCTTGGCAAAGTCGTTAGCATACCAGTTGGCACCGACGTTGCGGCGCTTGCTCATCGGGTAAAAGCACATGACCTGCCAGTCTGGCATGTTTGGGTAAAGGCGGTCGCTGTAGTACTTATCCATGTGCCCTTTCCACTCCGCGAGGCGGGTGGCGTGGGCCTCAGAGCCGGCTTCGAGGTTTTCAGTGCGGGCGATACGCTCAGCGGCTTCTTCTTCCTTCTCACTGTATTCGGTCCACTCCGTCATGGAGAGATAGCTGTAGGTCGGGTTCAGCACCTCAGGGCCGAGGGCTAGGTTGAGCTGTTTTTCAAAGCGGTTCGCGTCTTGAAGATCGGGCGTGAGCAGCATGAAGGCGATGTCTGACTTCGGGCTGACCATGCTGAAAGTGAGCAACTGGGTCTTCGGGTGACTGCGGATGGAAGCAAGAGTGCCTTCGAGTCGCTCATGGCGTTCTCTCTTTTCTTCAGGCGTTAGGGCCGCCCAGAAGCCGTGGTCGATGTTGTAAAACAGGTGCTGAACGATCCAGCCTTCTTGTGGGATGATGGGTGTCATGATGATGGGTTAGGTTATGGTGTCGCTGCGGTTTGATGTGGGCAAGCCGTAGGTCAGGGTTTGTCTTTATCAACCACGGCAAACTTGTCGCAACAATGGCAAACTTCATGCGATAGCAGAGATTGGCAAAAATTGATTGAAACCGATAGGCCGGGAACTACTTTCGCACCCCTAACCCCCTCAAAAACCAAGGAAATCTCAAGATATGGCAGACGCAGCAAACAAATACTCTCACAACGTCGAAGGCGCATACTATGTGGATGATCAATGCATCGACTGCGATCTCTGCCGCGAGACAGCCCCTGCGAACTTCAAGCGTGATGATGACGGCGGCCATTCTTACCTCTACAAACAGCCTGAGAGCGATGAGGAAACTGCTCTTTGCGAAGAAGCTCTGGCTGGTTGCCCAGTCGAAGCCATCGGTCGCGACGGAGCCGAGTAATCTCTTTTAAATACCGTTCTTTCGGCCATTCCAGCGCTTTGCTGAAATGGCCTTTTTTCTTTCTTGATCACCAAGAGGCGATCACTTCATAAGCATAGCCTACTAGGTACTCTGTCTCCGGGATCGTGGCGAGAATCGGATGATCTGGACGCTGGCTGTAAATCGCGACGCGGCGCAAGGTCTTGCGGGCATCCACGGCAGCATCGCTGATGGACTCATGAAACTCCCCCGTGCTGACGTGATGACTGCAACTGAAGGTGGCCATGATGCCCCCGGGTTGTAGCATCTTCAGGGCGCGTAGATGAATCTCCTTGTAGCCGCGCATGGCGTCCTTCACGCTGGCCTTCGTTTTGGTGAACGAAGGTGGATCGAGAATGATGAGATCGTAGGTGGCTCCGCTGGACTCTTGGTGCTTGAGGAAGTCAAAGCAGTTTGCCGCGATGAAGTTCACCTTTGCACCAGAGATCACGGCGTTTTCTTTGGCAACGGCGGTGGCGCTGTCGCTGATGTCCACTGCGGTCACTTCACTGGCTCCGGCCAGTGCACAGGCTTGAGCAAAGCCGCCTTGGTTGCTGAAGCAATCCAAAACGCGGCGGCCTTTGGCGAGGGCGGCGACGTGTTGGTAGTTATCCAGCTGATCGAGATAAAGACCGGTTTTTTGTCCTTCGATCACATCGACAGTAAAGGCGCTGCCTTGATGCCTGACGACAAACGGAGCAGGGCATTCGCCATGGATGACGCCCTTGATCTGCTCCAGCCCCTCAGCCTTGCGGACACCGCCTTCATTGCGTTGGACAATGCTTTTGGGGGCCAAAACTTCACATAAAGCCTGCACGATGAGTTCCTGTCTCATGGCCATAGCCAGGGTCAGAGTTTGCAGCACCAGATGGTCGCCGTAACGATCCACCACCACTCCGGGCAGACCGTCAGATTCACTCCAGACAACGCGGCAGAGCTGCGTGTCCACACCTGCGTCTGTGCGGACTTTGAGGGCGCGTTCGATGCGGCGCTTGAAGAAATCCAAATCCAGATCCTGCCGACGATAAGAGAACAAGCGGGCACTGATTTGAGACTGTGGATTGTAAATCGCACTGCCCATGGGTTTGCCGCGAGCATCTTGCAGTTGCACCACGTCTCCAGGCTTGGGTTCGCCGAAGCGGCCTTTGATTTCAGTGGCGTAAACCCAGACGTGACCGTGGTAAATGCGTGCTCGAGGTTGGATGGATAGGGTGGGCATGTGGGAGTAAGGAAAATGACAGGTAAGATTGGCAAATGGGGTAGGGGAGCTTATTCGCGGCCTGGATGCTCGGTGCTGGCGCCACCACCGATGATTTCACCTTCGGGCAGGTCGCAGCCGACGACTTCGACTTCGCCGCGACGGATTTTTTTCTGAGCCATGGCGACTGAGATCCAGCGGAACTCGGTGTTGTTATCCAGCAGCACTTTGAAAACCATGGTGAGGGGAACAGCCAAAAACATTCCAAGTGGTCCCCAGAGCCAGCCCCAGAAAATCACGGACAAAACCACGACCAAGGCCGAGATGCCGAAGCGATTGCCTAGCAAGGTGGGCTGCACAAAATTATCGAGGGAAAAGTTCACCAAAATGTAACCCACAGCTACACCGACGGCACCGCCTGTGCCATGCTGGACCAGCGCCTCAACGATGGCGGGGATGCTGGCAACCGTGGAACCTACAGCTGGGATGTAGTTGAACAGGAAAGCCAAAATAGCCCAGAGCAGTGGATACTGAAGATCGAGAAAGTAACACCACACGCCAGCCAGCAGGCCCGTCAAAGCACTGATGAGGGTTTTGACCCCGAGGTATTTTTGAATGTCACTCGCGCTGCGGAGTAGTCCGGTAAAGTCGGGGCCTCCAGCGGCACGCACGGCTTGCAGTCGGCTGCTAGTGCCCTGGGCCTCCATAAGGATAAACATCATCAGGATCAAAATCATGACCATGCCGGCTAATACGGCCGCGACAGTGCCAAAAGTGGAGCCCAGCATGGAGCCAATCGTTTTCACCACATCCTGCTGCGTCGCGTAGGGGATGAGTGTGTTCCACTGAAACAAATTCTCGATGGTGCTCCGGGCATTTTCGACGCCGTTGTCTTCGAGGAATGCCGCGAATTCATTCATGTAACTCTGTACTCCGCGCAGATAGCGCGGCAGGTCACGATTGAAGCTGATGAGCAGGCTCACACCGAGAGTGATAATGCCTGCGAGAAAGCCGAGGTTCACCAGCATGGTGATACCGAGTGCGAGAGGGGAAGGTAGCCGCTTGCTGACCAGCCAGCGCAGCAGGGGAAAGCTTAGTACCGCCAAAAAGAAAGCGTAAGCGACAGGAACCAAAACGCCCGCCGCTGCCTTCATACCCGTCAAAACCACCATGAGGCATGCGAGGGTAATGACCATCTGGGAACTCTTCTGGCCCCAATGAATGGTTTTGTCTGATGGATCGTAGGCTGACATGTGATGCGAAAGAAGACGCTGACTATACTGGCCTCATTGAGGAAAACACCTTTGTTTCGTGATGTGCCGAAAAAAGCTTTTCTATGGAGGAAACCTTGAAGAGTCTGTTTCCGTGAGTTGCGCGTAAGCCAAGTCTTCGTATTCTCACGCCTCATGATTCCCGCCTCTCGCCGTTCCACGCCCATGCTTTGGGTTCCTTTGATGCTCATCGTTAGTGCTTTGGCTCTGCGCTGGATGAAGCTTGAATCGGAAGGTATGATTTTGTTGCCGAACTTCTCGCCATGGATGGCGCTGGCTTTTACGGGGACTTTGGTGATGTCGCAGGCCTTGCCTTGGTTCGTTTGGCCAATGGCGTTGCTACTTATCAATGTTGTCGTCCTTGGGATTTCTTCAGCTCTCGACGTTCAAAGCCTTAGCATCTACGGCATATACGCCACCGCAGCCTTTGTGGCCTCACGCTATCGCGGCCGTCTTAGCATCGCTCAAGGTCTGCTTGGAGTCGCCGCCTGCAGCCTGACTTTTTATTTGTTCACCAACACCGCTGCTTGGATCACCCAGCCGGACTACGTAAAAAACTTTGCTGGTTGGCTTCAAGCGAACACGACTGGCATTCCGGGCTTTGCTCCGACATGGACCTTTCTGCGCTCCTCGCTCTTGAGCGATTTTGGCTTCAGCGCTCTGCTCATGATTGCCTGCAAAGCCGAAGCTCGTGTGCGTGAAACGGTTTCCATGCCTTGGTTCGCCGTGGCTCGGTAATCTCCGCTTAGAAGAGTTTTTTCAGCTGCCGCAAAAGCTGAAAATCAGTTTCTAAAGTCTGAATGACAGGCCGAGCGGCGTTGGTAGGTTGATTAGTCCCTTTTCATCCTATGCCTGAAGCCAAAGTCCTACTCATCGTCGGTGACGCCACCGAGACCGTTGACACACTGTATCCTTTTTATCGCCTCATCGAAGGTGGTTACAAGCCCGTCGTCGCCGCGCCGGAAAAGCGGAAATACCAGATGGTGCTCCATGAAGTGAAGCCCGGCTGGACCATTACCAAAGAGTGGGAAGGCTATAGCATTGATGCGGACATCGCCTTCAAAGACATCAACCCCGAGGAATACGTCGGCATCTTCTTCAGTGGCGGCCGTGCTCCTGA
>CANHTV010000055.1 GCA_947463285.1 Verrucomicrobiaceae bacterium
CGAGCAAGGATTCGAGTGGTGCGGACGCCCGACGACCAAAGACGGTCTTCACCGCATTCTCCAAGGCATCATCGACATTCGAGAAATGCCCCTTGCCGACTTGTTCACGCAGCAGAGCTTCGACAGGTGGCGAAAGTGTAGCAGTCATGTTTAAATCCTAAACTTCGAGATTCAGGAGGCAAGCAAAGTCTCATTCCAGACAAAAATCAGCCAGAGGTCCGCTCTGCTGATCCACCAGAAGCTTCCAAAGCCGACTGGCAGAAGAATGAAGGCAGGAGAATGAGGCTATTCTTCTGCCTTCATTCTCCTGCCAATAATCACCTATCTTGGTGAAACATGTGATTCTTTAAACCGTGAAAGCTGGCAGCTTCACGATCTTGCCGCCGGCCATGGCGGACTCATGGGCGCAAAGGCCGACGCAGGTCCAGTTGGCGGATTGTTTGGCGTTCGGGAAGGGATCGCGGCCTTCGACGAGAGCCATGGCGAACTCATGGGCGAGGTGAGGATGGCTGCCGCCGTGACCGCTGCCTTGCACGAAGCTGAGGTGCGTCTTTTTGCCGAGGTCATAGACGCCCTTCGTGGTGAAGTCGCGGATGCTCTTCGGCAGCAGCTTGGCGTAGTCGGGTGACTTCACCAGCTTGGGGATCTTGTGCTCAGGCAGCTTGGCCGTGTGCATGATCAGCGGCTCGTGCTCGATCAGCGGCCATTCGATGGAGGCCTTGTCACCATACACGTCGATGCTTTCGCGATACTGCCGCGCGGTGTCGAAGAGGCTGCGGATGACACGGGCGCTCAGGTCGCTGTCCTTAAACTTCACATGAGCGGTTTCCACCGCGAAGGGGGAGCCATACTGCTTCACCAGCTCAGGGCGGATGGTGCCGGAGCCAAAGCAGCTCACATACTCCGCCGGGGTGCCAGCCAGCGCGACCACGGGGCCGACGCAATGGGTGGCATACCACATCGGCGGCAGGCCGGGCCAGTAGTTCGGCCAGCCGTCCATGTCCTGCTGATGGCTGGACTGGAGGAACTGCAGTTTGCCGAGTTTGCCCTTCTGATACTGCTCCTTCATGAAAAGGAACTCGCGAGCATAGACCACGGTTTCCATCATCATGTATTTCAGGCCGGTTTTCTTCACCAGATCGCAGATCTTTTTGCAGTCCTCAATGCTCGTGGCCATCGGCACCGTGCAGGCCACATGCTTGCCCGCTTTCAGGGCCTCGATGGACATCCAGCCGTGATCGGGAATCGGCGAGTTGATGTGCACCGCGTCGATGTTCGGGTCCTTCAGCATCTCCTTGAAGTCCGTGTAGCGGACATCCACTCCAAAAGCATCGCCGATATTTTTCAGCTTCTTCGGATCACGCTGGCAGATGGCATAGCAGACTGTTTCAGGATGACGCTGCCAGATAGGGATGAACTCCGCCCCGAATCCGAGGCCGACGACGGCGATGTTAAGCTTCTTTTTAGGCATAGTGGTAGGAAAGAACTGCCAGTTATAGCGAAGCCCTAGTTCCCCTGGAAAGACAAAATTTAGGCGAGATCGGACCAACTGCCCTCAAAGTCTTTTCATCAGATCTGCCGCCGCGCGCGCAGAGGTGCAGGCACACCTTCATCACCTTCACCAGTTTCTAACGGCACTCGCGCTAGCTCAGCCGCCTTTTACTTATCCAGTAGCAGGAAGACGCCTGTGACCAGAGCCAGCAGAGGAACGACGATGCTCAGGGCACCGAGACAGATGCCAAGGATACCGGTGATGCCGATGACGAGGAGGTAGATGGCCAACACGAAACGGCTGATGTTACTACTGCAGTTAATGAATTGCATGACGCGTCGGAGTTTGGAGTGGTTTCGTCAGTTATACTTACCGCCTGCGGCAAACATGATGATGCCGCCGATGATGGCGATACCACCCACGATGGGTGGCAGGGGGATGGTGTGGCTTTGCTCGGTGGACACCTGGAGCGGGCCGAGGTCGATGGCCTTTTCAGTGGTGGTGTAGGTGATGCCTTCATAGATGAGGGCGATGACACCGATGACGATCAGGAGAGTGGCGATGAGGGTGCGTGTTTTCATGGTGAGCAGGTTTTAAAAGGTCCAGTTGATGGAGACAGTGCCGAAAATTTGGGCGTTACGTTGGCTGTCGAACTCCTTCGTGCGATACACAAAGGCGTAGGCGATTTTGGTATTCTTGATGTTCATAGCCACCCCGAGGCTGAGATCTGCAACTAAGGGCTTGTGACCCACGGAGTGGCTGCTGCCAAAGGTGTTGCCATCAAGGAAGATATTGCGGCCCACAGCGCGATAAGCAGAATCGCGATGGTCATGAGCATAAGAGGATCCTTTCGAGAGATTTGGAAACTGACGGCCATGGTGCCTCCACCATGACCGCAAGCGCGAGGGGGGGGATTAGTTGCCTGATGAACTGACGGCGACGGTCATGTTGTTGACCACGCTCTTCACGCCATGGATGTCCGTGACGAGCTTGGTTACGAGGTCCACTTCAGCGGCATTGTTCGCGTTTCCAGCCAGTGTCACGACACCTTCGTTCGTGGCGACCATGGTGCGAATGTTGCTCGTGGAGCGATGTGAGAGCAGCGCCATGCGGACCTGAGCGGTGATGGAGGCATCATCGATCATCATCGCCAGAGTTGGCTCCACTTCTTTAGCAGGATTGGTGATCGTCATCTGATTGCTCACCTCTTTGATACCGACGATGTCCTTGGTGTACTCCGTGACCAGATCCTTCTGAGCCTGGCTGGAAGCTTCGCCCTTCAGGGTGGCAGTGCCTTCCTTCATATCGACCTGGGTGTTAAAGGCGCTCACGCTGCGATGATAAGCGAGTGTGCTTTTCACTTTCAGGTAAAGCCAAGTGTCGGAATTTTCTGGCGGTGTGTCTCTCGCTTCAATTTTATTTTCCACACTCTTCACGCCTGGAAGAGCCGCGACGGTGTCTTCAGCGAGTTGCTTGTGGGAGATCTCCTTCACACTGCCCGTCAGTGTCACCACGCCTTCTTTGGCATCGGTCTGCACTGAATCATCGACGAGGTAGGTGCGGAAGACATAGGAAGACTTGGCCGCAGCCTCGATACGGTCGTCAGTTTCTGGGCTTTGCTGGGCTGATGCATGGCTGACCATGCAGGATAGGGCGAGAGTCAGGAATGCTGATCCGAAGGTGGCTGTGTTCATGGCGCGGTTTCCTTTGCTTGGTTTGGTAGTTTGTATTTTCATGGGCCTCATCATGAGGCGGCCTCAGATTTTCCGCGATGGGGTATAACCCTACTTCCGGTTAGCCTCAGTCCCTGGCATCAGCCCAACGTCCGCGAGATGCAGGCATGAAAAAGGCGCTGTCGCAGACCTTTCGATCCAGCAACAACGCCTTGATTCCTCAGGGTATGGCTAATGCTTGGCCGCGTTTTCAATATGCTGACCTGCATGCTCCACGTCCTGCCCCATGCCACGGAATGTGCGGCAACTGGTGCCAGCCAACGTGAACAGCAATGCGAATAAAATGAGGACGACGATGTTTTCTTTAGAGGTTTTCATGATGTGATGTCGAGTTTGTTTTTGGGTTATTGAGCAAGTGCTGCCTTGTATTCCAGGATGGCGGCTTCCACGGCCTCACGAGTTTCTCCCGTGCGTTTTTGGATGTGGCCGAGAAGCTCATCCTGCTTGCCTTCATAAAGTTGGAGATCGTCATCGGTGAGCTGCGCCCAGCGTTGCTTGAGCTTGCCTTTGATGATGTTCCAATCGCCTTTGATTTCGAGTGTTGTCATAGGCCTTACCTTTGCACCCATGGCCAAAGTTTGACCATGGGGTGAAACCCTAATGACGCTTTTCAGCGGGCGATTTCGTTTTGAGCAGCGACCAGAGCTGCACACTGCCAAGCCAGAAAATCGCAGGCGGCAGCAGTGCGGTCATGAGACTGAGCTGAGCTGTGACAAGTGCGCGCACGGGCAGGCGTTGCAGGGTGTATCCGGCCGCCGCAGCTATGAGAATGGACTGCGTGGGAGACTGTCGCACTTTTTCTTCACAGGCGTGGAAACGCTCGCGCAGTCCCTCTGCCGCCTGTTTGACCCAGATGGCAGGCGGCCGTTCTTCGGGGGATGGCATCGGCTCTAAAAAAAGGATGGATTCACTCATGATTCACCAGAATTTAAGGTTGCGGCTCGCACGTCCGATTTGATCAGCCCAGGTGTTTCCTTGATGGGAGAACGTTTTCCCCATGTCACGCACTGACGCATAGTCATGACGCAGGTGCTCATTCATCGGGGCGAGCGCTTCATGAAGAGCCTCGCGGAAGTTCGTCAACGGCTGATCAAGCAGCCTTTCCCGAAGAGTGACCTCACGCCGTGTGGCGATGGCCAGAACGCAGCCCATGGCCATGCCAAAGGCGACAGCGCCAAGAAGAATGGGCACTGGATTTTTACCAACGTAGGCCTTGGTTTGATCCAGACCATCCTTCATGCAGGCGGTCATTTCCTGGCAACTGGCTTTGATTGCTTCGGCTGGCTGATCTTGATTGATCGGTGGGGATGGGTCGTTGTTCATGATGAGTGGGTTTTGTTTGGGTTGAGGCGATGCTGTGTGATCGCTGAGCCAAACAAGGCCTTTTTATCCCGCCGAGCCATGGGGTGTAACCCGACTGTATGAACACAAAAAGCGGCCTGACTGGTGCCAGGCCGCTGGTGTTCAGCGTGGAAGCTGGAGACGTTTAGTAAGTCCGCGTCGTCTGTGTTTCTAGGATCGCGCCAGTGGGGCGACGAAGAACGGTTTCTTCCGTGGTGGTCGTCGTGACTGTCGGTGGTGCAGTTGGCGAGCATGAACAAGGAGTTGAGAGCAAGGAGGGAGGTTCTTTATGGCGTTCATGAGTCCTCCACGTTGAAGCCGACTTTGAGTGTCACCTGCCAGAGTGTGACCTTGCCTTTATCAATGCGTCCGCGTGTTTCGATAACTTGAAACCAACTGAGATGCTTCACGGTCTTGTGTGCACGTTTGATGGCTTTATCGACAGCGTCTTCGATGCAGGTCTTCGAGGTGCCTGTGAGCTCGATGATTTTATAGACAGAGTCTGTCTTCTTGGTTTTTGGAGTGTGTAGATCGTTCATGGGATTGGGGGGATCTGGCGTCAAAAAACCTGCGAGAATGACCTCGCAGGTTAGGTGTTGGGATCAGATTAGAGGATGGCGTTTTTATGGCTATGGGGTGTAACCCTACCCGCATGATCAGCGCTTCACGGAGCGCTTAGATCACTTCGGCATCAGGACGGTGTCGATAGCATGGATGATGCCGTTGCTGGCCTTGATGTCGGTCTTGATGACTTTGGCGTCATTGACGGTGACAGCACCATCACTGACTTTGACGTCGAGGTCTTTGTCACTGACAGATTTGCAGATCATCGTTTTGACATCAGCGGCCATCATTTTGCCTGGCACGACGTGGTAGGTAAGGATGGCAGCGAGCTTGGCTTTGTTTTCCAGCTTGAGGAGATCTTCGAGAGTTCCCTTGGGGAGTTTGTCGAAGGCTTTATCAGTCGGGGCAAAGACGGTGAATGGTCCGTCACCCTGGAGAGTGGTGACGAGGTCAGCGGCTTTAATGGCGGTCACGAGAGTCTTGAAGTCTTTGCTTTCAGAAGCAACGGCGACGATGTCCTGAGGCTCGTCTTTGGCCATGGCTGAGGTGCCGATAAGGCAGGCTGCTGTGGCAAGAAGGAGAGATAAGGTGCGGATGGGTTTCATGTGTTTAGTTTGGTTTTGGTGGCGATTGATTCGCCGCTGACCGCTAGGTGTTCAGCCGCTGTTTCTCCATGGGGTGTAGTGCCCATGTTATCGTCAGGATTAGACCCGCTATTTAAAGCTTTAGCGCCTAACAAATCAGAGCCATGCAGACACATGTGGTGATATTGGGCAGCGGTCATGCCGAAGCCCTGTCGGTGGAGTTCGCTTTGAAATCTGAGTAGCGCGTTCATAGTTCATGAGTTGCCGTGGCTGACTTTTCTTTCCATGGGGTGTAACCCGAATCCCTGCCCAACAATCAAGGGCAGGTCTCTGTCGGATCTCCAGCCTGGGCAGCACCCGAAGGCTTGAGGACTTCGGAGATCATCACTTCATGACCGTATCGGTCCGACGAGGAACCGAAGACGGCTCCCTCCTCAAGGTCGTCATCAAGATCCATCTCTTTCTGCGTCAGATCGACCTGGTCAGGCTGAGGCACAGGTTCAAGCTTGGTTCTGATGATAAACGTGTCGGCTGCTTTCATTACCGCAAGCTGTGTGGGGTGCGTGAGGAAGGAGGGCGAGAATTGAAAGGAACAGGTGTGGAAATATGAGTCCGACTGTTTCTGTCGTAGCCACTGCGCGGCGAGGAGGGACGGCTACCGTAATGCTGATGGGAGCCGCCGTAATAATAACGGCCGTCGTAAAGATAACGGTTATTGTATGAGCGCCCTTGGTTATGATAACTACCGTTCTCGTAAATTCCGCCTGAATAATAAGTGCCATTGTAGAGGTAAGCACTGCCGACATAACCCGTGGGCAATGAGTTATATTGACGATAGCTGACACTGCCCGAGCCATAGCCTGGACCATAGGCGACATCGCCAGGGACGACGCATGAGGTCATCGCCAGCACGGCAAAAGCAGAGAGAAAAAAGATGAAGGCAAGTTTCATATATCAAGGGGTGGCGTTGTGTATTTTTTGAGGAGACTGTTGTGAAAATTTACCGAGAGAGGATGATCTCAGCGGTCTTCTTGAAATGCTCGCGGACGTGTGCGGCGATCTGTCGATCTGTCATTTTATCCGCAGGCTGCACATCCATGGCGACAGCCGTTGGAAGGTGCGCCTCTAGGTAGGTATGAAGATGCAACTTGGCTTCTCCGGGTCCGAAGATCAGCAGACGCTTAGCGCTGCTGATGATGCCTGTGATCTCTTCGTAGTATTGTTGCAACTGATGCGCAAACTTACGCTGAGTGACATCATCCGCCTCCACCTGGAGAGCCTCAAATGGCACCATGGAGCGGGCACCTTCGCTTCGTCCAGGCTGTCGATCGGCATGAGAATGAATGATCCGTATTTCCGGGATCTCTCCGGCAGCCAGCACGATGACCGCCCTACGTTGGTCGATCCATAATCCGATGTTTGTATTCATAGTTTGGTTGTGGTTTTCAAGTCACTGATGACGGCCTCACTGAGTGCCTCAAGATTGCTGCGTGTTCGTGCCAACTCGGTCAGAGCTCGATTCGTGGCCTTGTCCTGATCTAGGATCTTTTGCAGAGTCTCGCCAACCTCGGGAAAACCGAGAACGACCGCCCAATCGCGAAGACACCCATAAGAAGCGATCTCATAGTGCTCGATCTTCTGCACTGAGGCGATCAGTGCGGCATTGATGACAGGAAAGCCGCTGAAGGTCGCGATGATCTCATGGCTCTCATAGAGCAGGGCAATGGTGGCTTCGCTGGTCTTGCGGTTGACTTTTGCTCCTAGTTTTTCAAAGACGCCTTCGAGCTTGATGAGATGATCTTTCTTTTCCTCAAGGTGCTTTAAGATCGCCTCCTGCAAGACGGTGCAGGTTGCCGCTACGGCCATTTTTTCCAAGGCACCCACCAGCCGCGTCTCGGCATCATAGATCACTGCGAGCCGGTCATGGAAGAGCTTTTTGAGAGTCATCGACTTGATATTGGCGGTTAGTTATTGGAGATGATTATTTTCAGAGCCTGCTCCTTGGCCGCATTGCCAAAGGTGTCGTAGGCACGGAGGATCTCGCTCAAAGGGAAGCGATGGGTGATGAGCCCACCGAGCATCAAATGCCCGGCCATCACGGCCTTCAGCAGCTGTGGCGTGGTCACGGTATCGACCAGTCTTGTGGTGATGGTGATGTTCCTGGCCCAGAGTTCTTGCAGTCGCAAAACCACGCTTTCCCCATGCACACCCACGTTGGCAATGTGGCCTCCGGCAGCAACGATGGATTGGCAGATGTCAAAGGTGACCGGCATTCCGACGGCTTCAATGACGACGTCCACGCCTTGTCCCTGCGTGATCGCGAGCACTTTTTCGATGGCACTGGCTGAAGTGCCATTGACCAGGGCAGTGGCCCCAAGATGCCTGGCGACAGCGAGGCGATGATCATCGGGATCAATCATGAAGATACTCGCTGGAGCATAAAACTGAGCCGTCAAAAGCGCCGCCAGCCCGATGGGACCAGCACCGACGATGGCCACCGTATCGCCAGGCTTCACACAGCCATTGAGCACACCGCATTCATATCCTGTGGGCAGGATGTCACTGAGCATGACCATGCTTTCGACATCAGCCCCGACAGGGATGGGATGCAGGCTGTTGCTTGCATGAGGGATGCGCACATACTCGGCCTGTGTGCCGTCAATGGTATTGCCTAAAATCCAACCACCTTCCCGGCAATGGGAATACATGCCGCGACGGCAATAATCACACTTGGCACAGGAGGTGATGCAGGAGATCAGCACCAGATCACCCACATTATAACCACTGACAGCCGAGCCCAGTTCCTCGATGAATCCGATGCCTTCATGGCCGAGCACACGGCCTTCAGCCACGGTTGGCACGTGACCTTTGAGGATGTGCAGGTCAGTGCCGCAGATGGTGGTTTTACTGATGCGGATGATGGCATCGGTGACTTCTTGAAGAGCAGGCTTCGGTCTGTCTTCCAAGCTTTTTCTGCCGGGGCCATGATAGACGAGAGCATTCATGAGATGATTGGGATTCCAGGGATTGACGACTCAATGTTCCGCTTGTTCATGGGCCTCCACGAACCACAGATTGCCATCGGCATGGCGCGAGATTTCAGTGAGGATGTCGGCGGTATCCACGTCGCCAAGTTGGGCGCAGAGCTCGACGCCTTTGCGCACCAGTTCACTGAAGAAAGCGATGCCGTGTGCCAGTTCGGCGATGTGCTTGCTGGCTCTGGAAATATCCAGCGAATACTCCGGCATACAGGACCTCTTGGCAGCGACTCGAATGGTACCTTCAGCCACGCCACCAAGCTGCACAATGCGCTCGGCGATGCCATCCACATAGCTAGACGTGTCGGTGAAGACTTTATCAAAGAGGCCATGCAGGGCGATGAAGTTTGGTCCCTTCACATTCCAATGGGCTTGCTTGGCCTGCATCATTAGGTCAATCGAGTCCGCCAGGCGCTCTTGGAGCACAGTGACGATCTCGATGCGTGTTTTTTCCGGGAGGCTGTTTCGTGTGTGGGTCAGTTTGATTTTCATGCCCCCAGCGATAGCGCCCACGCTTGCCTTCCTGCCATGGGGTCAGTACCCCAATGTCACGCACGCCGAAACCTCAGCCACTTCTCGAGCTCGACGACGAGGAAAACGATCACGGCGGCGGCGATGACGCGGAGCCAGGCTCCGGTGGAGATTGGGGCGCTGTGGAAGAGCTGATTCAGCATCGGCACATGGGTGAAGGCGATCTGCGCGGCCAGCATGGTCAGCACTCCGGCGATGACCCAGCGGTTCGTGAAGAGGCCGAGCGAGAGCGCTGGGTGCTTCAGCGTGCGGCAGTTGAAGAGATACAAAATCTGCACCAGCACGACCACATTCACCACGACGGTACGGGCGGTGGCGAGGCCGGTGTTTTCCACGCGCAGCTCCCACAGGAAAAGCCCCAGGCCTCCAGCGACCATGTTGGAGGAAACGAGCCCGGATCGCACGATGAGCGCCAAGGGCAGCAGCGGCTGCTGAGTGGGACGCGGAGGGCGGTTCATCACGTAGTCCTCCTTGGGCTCAAAGGCCAGAGAGAGGCCGAGCACGGTATCCGTGAGATTGATCCACAGCAGTTGCAGCGGTACGAGCGGCAGCGGCAGGCCAAACAGGATGGCGCTCAGCAGCATGAGCGATTCGCCGAGGTTTGTGGGGATGATCCACACGATGAATTTGGTGAGGTTGTCATACACGCCGCGTCCTTCCTCCACAGCGGCCTCGATGCTGGCAAAGTTGTCGTCAGTGAGGATCATGGCGGCAGCGCCTTTTGCCACGTCGGTGCCGCTGATGCCCATGGCGACACCGATGTCCGCCTGCTTCAGCGCAGGCGCATCGTTTACGCCATCGCCGGTCATGGCGACGACGTGGCCGCGTGCTTGCAGCGCTTGGACGAGCCGCAGCTTCTGCTCCGGTGCCACGCGGGCAAAGACGGTCGTCCGCTCGGCCACTTCAGGCAGGTCGGCGTCGGAGATTTTTTCCAAATCGCTGCCCGTGAGCGCGGCATCGCCTTTCAGGCCGATCTGCGTGGCAATGGCACGCGCGGTGATGAGGTGATCGCCTGTGATCATTTTCACGGCGATGCCTGCTTTCGCAAAATGGGCGACGGAGGCGATGGCGGCGACGCGTGGCGGATCAATCATCCCCTGGAGACCCAGGAAGGTCAGATCTTTCGCGACGTGCGAGTGATCCAGCGTGTCGTGTGCCTTATCCACCTGGCGGCGCATCATCGCCAGCACACGCAGGCCGTGGGAGGCCATGGTGTCGGCGCTACGGAGAACGGCAGCTTTGTCGAGAGCGGTGGTTTGGCAATCATCACCAAGCACGTCAGTGCAACGGTCCAGCAGGCGCTCCAGGGCACCGACTTGGTAAATGACGCGCTCATCTTCATCCTCATGCAGCGTGGCGCGGAACATGTGCTCCGATTCAAAAGGGATCATGTCCACGCGGGGAGATTTGCTGTGGGCGGCACTGCGCTTCAGGCCTACTTTTTCAGCGGCGACGATGAGCGCGGCCTCGGTGGGATCTCCCTGCACGGCGCGGCGGCCTTCTTTGATCACGAGTTGGCTGTCATTGCACAGCAGGCCCGCGCGGAGGCACCCCTCCAGCGCCGCATGCTCCGCCCGTTTCACAGCGCGGCCATCGAGCTGCACTTCACCTTTGGCCTCATAGCCACTGCCGGTGACGGTGTAGAGTCTGCCACCTGCGAATACCTCCCGCACGGTCATTTGGTTCTCGGTGAGCGTGCCCGTTTTGTCTGCGCAGATGATCGTGGTGCTGCCAAGCGTCTCCACGGCGGGCAGCTTGCGAATGATGGCCTGCCGCCGTGCCATGCGTGAGACGCCGATGGCCAAAACGATCGTCACAGCGGCTGGCAAGCCTTCAGGGATGGCTCCGACTGCTAAAGCGACCGCCGCCATAAACATACCCTCTGGTTTTTCACCACGCAGCACACCCACGGCAAAAGTCAGCGCTGCGAGGCCCAGGATGACCCACAGCGCCATTTGGCTAAAGCGGGCGATTTGCTTCGTCAGCGGCGTTGTGAGCTCCGCAGCGCCGGCGATCATGCCTGCGATGCGGCCTGTTTCCGTTTGATCGCCGATGAGGCACACAACGCCCTCCGCTTGGCCACTGGTGATGAAAGTGCCTGCAAAGGCCAGATTTGTACGATCTGCCAGCTCGGTGCCTTCGGGCAAAACATCGACCTGTTTGGCCACGGGCAGTGATTCGCCTGTGAGAGCCGATTCATCCGCCTGGAGGCTGCGAACCTCGATCAACCGCATGTCCGCTGGCACGCGATCACCGGACTGCAAAAGTACCACATCGCCCACGACGAGTGATTCGGACGCCACACGCTGTTTTTTGCCATCACGCCGCACGGTGGCCTCCGTGACAACCCTCTTTGCCAGCGCCTCGATAGCTGTTTCTGCCTTCGTTTCCTGCAAAAAGCCGACGATGGCGTTCACGAGCACGATGGCACCAATCACCGCCGCATCCACCCACTCGCCGAGGAATGCGGTCACACCCACCGCGACCAGCATGATGTAAACGAGCGGTTGATGGAACTGTTGGAGAAACTTCAGCCACGCCGGCGTGCCGCGTTTGGAGCTCATGCGGTTCGGTCCGCCTTCCGCATGCCTTTTCGACACTTCCACCGCATCGAGGCCTGTTTCCACTGAGACACCGAGGGAGCTTGCAGCTTCCTCGGCGGAGATAGAGTGCCCAGAGGTCAGTGGTGTCGTTTCCATGGTTTGTAGTTGTGGGCTTTCAAGTTCATATCACACCCCTTCTTTGTCCGCACGGTGTGATCCGTAACGCAATGCATACACCCTTGTGAAGGCGGCACCAAAGAAGAGGATCTGCGCCGAATAAAACACCCACACCAAGATGATGATGAGAGAACCAGCCGCGCCGTAGCTGGAGGCGATGGCGCTGCGCCCCAAAGTAAAAGCCAAGCAGGAACCTACCCACCTCAAAGAGCACAGCGGCGATCACCGCCCCCAGCCAGACATCCCGCCAAGCAATGCGGGCGTCAGGCACCATGCGGTAAATCAAAGCAAACAGCATCGCGATCACCACCACGGAGATCATGGCATTGCCAAAGTTCCACGAGGTATCGAGCCCTGGGAACCTCGCATGCAGCCAGCCACCCGCAGCAGCAACAGCCGCAGAAAACAGGAACGAAACGAGCATGAGGAACCCCATGACGAAAACCATCGCGAATGAGAAGACACGCTCCTTCATCAGGATAAAAACCGGATGGCGCTTCGAGGACACGCCCCAGATTTGATTCAGGGATTCCTGAATCTCGCCAAACACACCGGAGGCACCAATGAGCAGCACCCCAAAGCCAATCAGCGTGCCGAGCACACTCGCATCTTCCGCGGCAGTTTGAGACAAAAATCATCTCCATCACCTCCGCACCTTCATTGCAGACGAAGTTCCTGAACTGGCCGACAATCTCCGCCTTCGCCGCCGTTCGCTCCGCCGCCATACTGACGATTGATAGCAAGCGGAGCAAGGGAGAAGACCGTGTAGAAGGAAAGCGCTGCGCCCATCTTAGTCACGTGGAGCGCATCCCACTGGCGGAGGGTCTAACGGCAGGAGTGACAGGAGGTTATTCATGCGATCCTCCTGTCACTCGAAACCATGTCAGATACGTCCTGTGAGCAGCAGGATGATGAGAACGATGACGATGATCGAAGCTGCACCTCCTAGGTAGTGATTGCCGGAGCGGAAGCCGTAACCACCACCGCCCAGCAGCAGCATAATGAGAAGGATGAGAAGGATATTCATGGGAGTTAAATCAGGGGTTACTTCGCTGCAGCATCCACCTTGGCCTTAGCAGCGGCGGCGGCGGCATCGGCTTTTTTCTTTTCAGCATCGAGCTGGGCCTGGGCAGATACTTTGTCAGCCTCAATGTCAGCCTTGTTCTCAGCCGCATTGAGCTCGGCCTGCTTCGTGGCGTTTTCGGCGGCGGCATTCACCGCACGCTTTTCGTCTTCGATAGCTGACTTGGTGGCG
>CANHTV010000056.1 GCA_947463285.1 Verrucomicrobiaceae bacterium
AGGTATTGGCGCACTGCTTGAGCTCGTCTCTCTGATAATGATCTGGCGTAGTCTTCAGGCAGTCCAGGTTGAGTGTATCCAGCAACAAGGAATTTAGACTTCTGCTTTTCCCGTTCATTGACTAGAGCTGAGAGGACTTTATGATGTCCACCTGTCAGAGAGAATGAATCCGATTTGAACTCCAGAGCCGAACATGCAGGACGTAGGCTTTTATTCAGCGGGCTGCTGAAGCCTTCTCGTGAACCAAGCGCATAAACGATTGCGGTTTCTTCAGATTGTTTGCTCCCGGGCAGCGTGCTGCATGAGGGTAACAATGTGCAGGTGAGTGCGGCGATCTGGAAAAGAGATGATTTGCGTTTCATTTCATCCATCGGGGTTCAGTGATTTGCCCATAGCCACTCAGTATGGCTCGCCTTTGACCTGACTGAAGGTGATGCACATAAAGTGTGCCGTGTTGTGCGTAGCAGAGATAACGGCCATTCGGACTCCATGATGGATGTGTTGCGCCGTTTTTCTCAATGACTGTCGAACTGCCTTTGGGCCACTTTTTTACGATGACTGCCATTTGGCCACCGACTCGCGCAGTAAATGCAACGCTTTTGCCATCGGGTGAAAACTCAGGATCGGTATTGAAGCTGTAGTCTGTGCGCCAGCGCAGCAGTTGCGTGGCGGTTAGATTGGTCTCGGGCACTTCTGAAACGTAAAGCTTTGGACCATCACCCCGATCATCCGAGAAGATGATTTGCTTTCCTTCAGGATGCCAAGCTGGGCTGCCGGGTGCGCCGGTGCTGTCACTGAGACAGGCAGCAGTATTTGTCGCGAGATCAGTGACAAAGATTTCAGGATTGCCAAGAAAGCTCATCACTAGCGCCAGCCGATCACCCTGCGGTGAAAAAGCCACGCCAAAGCTGCTTCCTGGTGTGTCTGTGACTGGACGATCCCAGCCCTGGGTGAGATCCATGATCTGCACGGTCGGGAAACCTGTGCGGTAGGTCGTGTAGGCGATCGCCGATGCATCGAGATTCAACGAGGGTGAAACACAGCCGTGCTGATGATCGGTGACCTGCTGAACCTCGCGCCCCTGGGAGTCACAGATAAAGACTTGTTTCGTGCCTGTTTTATCACTGACAAAAACGATGCGACTGGTGGCCAAGCCGGGTTTCCCTGTAACGGCGAAGATCAGTTCATCAGCAAAGGCTTTGATATTCTCATCGAGCCCTGGCGCAGCGTAGGTGCGGGCGAGCACTTCTTTCCCCTGGGGATCTGTGACGATGCCTGACATTCGCCCACCCACAGAAGTCCCTGTGATGATGAAATCAGGCTTCTCGAGAGTCAGGTTAAACTCACGCGCGGCTGTCAGCTCGGTCTCCAACGCCTGCCGGGCACTCTGGCCGGTGCCACCACTGATGTTGCCAATGCTGACACGTTTACTGACAGCTACCTCAACGGTCTTTTTCCAAGGCATCAGCTTCGTCAACCATGGTGGCGGACTCAGTGCAAAGGCAGGCGTCATCATCTGCGAAAGCAGGCAGAAGCACAGAAGATGACGGGTGAGATTCATTTATTCGATCTGAAAATTGATCTGCAAATCGTAGCGATCTCTGGGGAATTGAGAAGGCAGTGATTGGGTGATCTTTGTCACACGAGCTGCAGCTGCACGGACGGAAGCGTCCAAAAGATCTGACCCAGAGGGGGTAACGACCACAACATCCTCGACGGAGCCATCCCGCAGAATGGAAAGCGATAACGTCACACGCCTTTGGCTAGCTGGCACGGCCTTGATGGTCGGTGATTTCCACGCACTCAAAATGGCTTTTTCGAGAGCTGCTTGGACGGGCTCCATATCAGCACCGCCTTGAGAGGCTTCGCGCTTTTTCTGAGCCTCATAGAGATTGGCAACATCCAGCAAGCTCAGCACTGATTTCATGGGAGCTGGAGCAGGCACCACATCAGCGGGTTCTACTGGTAAAATCATGATGTATTTATTGGCCTCAGGCCCGGTGATGACAGACTGGTCAGGCTCAGTCGTTTTCGCCACAGGCGGGTCCGTCTTCTCAACAGGCACGACAGGGGAGACGGCAGGGTTGATGGTCAGGCTCATCGGTCCTAACTTTTGATCTGACAGCATCGCGACCAGCGTCGAGGCCTGACTGCTGATGGTGGCGGGCATCTGGGAAGAGACCAATGGAGGAGCCTTATCCGTCTGCGGTTTCAGCTGCACCGCAGGCGCGGGGTATGGAGCATTCGCTGGAGCTTTGACCTGAGGCTGTTCAGCTGGCTGTTGCGCCACGACAACGGGCGGCGGCGGAGGTTGGATCACTAGGAAATCGCTCGGAGAATGCCAGACGCAGTCTTTCGGCAGTTGCAGTGTCTTTTGGGCAGGAGACCAGGCGGCGATGAACATCCATAGAATGAAAGCCGCGAAACCATGAGCCAAGGCCACAGCCACGAGCGCAGGAGCTAGGGGCTCAATGGGGGCGCGGCGGGGACTGTGAGCTGATGACATGGAGGTCAAGGTTTCGGTGCTTCAGTGATGCTTACAGAGGTGTGTTTGACGCCTGCTTGGCGCAGGGCATCCATCAGCTCCAGCAACCGAGGTGCCAGCAGCGATGGACGGATGTGCAACAGCACGCCGAGTTCGGGTTCTGCGATCACCCGGCTTTGCATTTCCGGGATCAGTTTTGCGTGTTCCAGCGCCTTGCCATCCAGCAAAAACTCGAGATCTGCTTTGACGAGCAGCTCGATGACCTTCTTGGGCTTTACGAATACGTTTACCTCGCCCTTTTCCTGTAAAAATGAAGGCCGATCTTCCAAAACCGGCACCAGAACCACCACGGCAAGCAGCAGGACCAGCATGAGATCCAGCAGCGGTGTGATACTGATCTCAGCCGCCAGTCTTGGCAGTTGACGGTTGGAGATGCGGTTCATCAGGCAGAGGTACTACGGGCAGGATTTCCAGTCATCTGGCTGGGCATTGGCATGGCTGGCGCGCCGAGATTTCCCAGGCTTGGCAGACTTTCATCCACCTTGCGATGATCGACAAAATGACGATCCAAGATGCTATTGAGCTCCGAGGCAAAATTGTCCATCCGCACGATCATCGCACGAATAGCAGCCACGATCACATTGTAGCCGGCCAAGCTCGGGATCACCACCAGCAGGGCAGCGATCGTCGTCACGAGTGCTGAGCTGATCCCAGGAACGAGTGCTAGTCGATCCGCCTCCCCCACCAGCGAAAAAACATCCAGCAAGCCTACCACCGTGCCCATGATTCCTAACAGTGGCGAGATCGAGATGACGGTCCCGACCCAGCTCAGACGTGATTCCAGCTTGATCGCTGAGCCTGAGACCGCGCGCTCCATCGCTGCCTGCACCGTGCTCATCTGGCTGGGAGAAATACGGCCAGCCCCCTGAAGGCGAGCAGAGAAGCTGCGTCCAGGCTCCTCCTCACCCACCAGATGAAAGGCCAGATCACGGGCCGCGGAGTGATAAATGTAGTAGAGAGGCGACATTTCCGTATGTTCCTTCGTCAGGTAGAGTGTCAGCGGGTGCGGACTTTCATGAAAGCGCCGCAAAAAGCGCCGATTCGCCCGCTCCGTGCGACTCAGCAGCAGCCATTTCATGATGAGCGAGGCCCAGCTCAGCGTCGATAGCAGGGCAAGCAATGCCAAAACCCCCCAAGCGAAGGGTGTGATGTGGTCCAGACCAAATTTCAGGCCTGATACGAGAGACAGCATGGGCGAAGACATCACGATAGAACAACTTGCTAGTTAATCGACCTTGACTGTCTGGCGTCAACCTTGGATTACCCCTCTGCAGGATTTATGGCTGGTCTGACGTCCCTGATGATTTTCTTGAATTCCATGCTTACGATTGGAGCTCATGAAACTGTGACCTTTCATTGCTTGCAGCACTTTGGTGTTGTGGTTATCGAACAGCTTCTTAAATAGTTGTCATCTTATATTGCTCCATGAAATCTTCTTCTCGTCAGCACACAAACATGTTGGCCGCCAGCGTGATTCTGATCGTGGCTCTTTACTTTGGCTGGCAGTGGGCTGGCCAGGAAACGGCCCGCCCGAATCCCACAGTCCAGAAGCCCGCTACTGTGGCGACACAG
The DNA here is from genome assembly GCA_947463285.1 of Verrucomicrobiaceae bacterium. GTDB lineage: Bacteria > Verrucomicrobiota > Verrucomicrobiia > Verrucomicrobiales > Verrucomicrobiaceae > Prosthecobacter. The sequence goes on from CANHTV010000056.1 coordinate 4,118, forward strand.
GAGCCGATCAAGTCTCCTGATGCTCCTTCGACGACGACTCCGGCACCACCGATGGCTGCGGCTGCGAATCAGCTAACGACCGTGGAGGAAGGTGACCTGAAGATCGACGAGATCCTGCGCTCCGAAAAGGAGATCCCCGCGATGGCCCGTGACCTGCATGAGCTGGTGAAGAAGCTGAACAGTGAAGCCCAGGTAAATGCCAGCCGTCACCTCGTCAATCTGACGGGTGACGAAGATTACGGCCTGATCGCCGGATTCCTCGTGGATGACAAAATGAATCCCGAAGTCACCGAGGTGCTGTTTTCAGACCTGATGAATCGCAATCGCGAGCTGCAAATGCCACTGTTCATGAACATCCTGAAGAACAAACGCCACCCACAAAACGAAGAGGTGCGCAATGTCCTCACCGTGCTTGCCGGTGAGGACTTTGGCGAAAATTTTGCCGCGTGGGACAAGTGGGCGGCTGAGGAGCTGGCCAAGGAAAAGGCTCAAGAGTAGGCCTGATCAGACGCGCTTGAGCTTACCACTGGCGGTAAGCGGGAGCTCCGTGACGACGCTGAACATGAGCGGGATTTTATAACCGGCCAGCTTGGCACGGCAGTGATTGCGGATCTCCATGGTGGTGGGTGCGCCTTCTGGAGAGGCGATGTATCGAGCCACCGGCACCTCCCCATAAAGCGGATGCAAACGGGCCTCAACCAAGGCGCGCTGCACCTTGGGATGTGAATCCAGCACTGCCTCGACCTCTTCAGGGAAAACCTTCATGCCACCGACATTGATGAGGGTTTTTTTACGTCCGCAGATGTAGATGCGCCCGGCTTCGTCACGCCGGCCGAGATCGCCCGTGGCAAACCAGCCGTCAGCATCGACAACCTGAGCACATGGCAACCAGGGGTCCAGATAGGCATCAAACATGCCAGGGCCGCGCAGGCATATTTCTCCAGGCTCTCCTTGGGCAGGCTCCTGGCCAGCGTCATCCTTCAAAAGAGCCTGATAGGCGGGCAAAGGCAGCCCCAGGGCCTCAGGTGCCGTCTGGGCACCGGCGAGATTTAAAACAGGCAGCCCCAGCTCGATGATGCCGAGCCCCTGAACTAGCACGAAGCCAAAGCGCGTGTGGAATTTCTGGGCAGTGGCGGCATCCAAGGCCGCAGCCGTGGCCACAGCGAGTCGGAGTGTGGTCCATTGTGCCACATTGGGTGCTTCGACGAGCTGACGGTAATGCACCGGGCTGCCATACATGACGGTGGCTTTTTGCTCAGCGCCTGCACGCAGCAGATCCTCGCCGAGATGCGTCTCCTCGATGATGGTCGTCGCACCATGATAAAGATAAAGCACGATGGAAACGGCGAAGTGATGAGCCATGGGCAACACCCAGAGCACGCGGTCTCCAGAGCCGATTTGCAGGCCTTCATTGGCGGAGGTGATGCGCAGGAGGAGAGATTCGTGAGAAAGTAGCACGCCTTTGGATTTCCCCGTCGTACCTGAGCTGAAACGAATGAAGGCAGGGTTCAGTGCCTCGAATTCAGCCGTAGGGAAGGCGGCCTCTGGCTGGGCACGGCGGAAGATGAGTGCCTTTTGGCCGCCGACTTCGAACTCCCCCACGCGCTGTGCTTCAGCAGGCACCCAGGCGGCGGCGTTTTCGATGACGACCACCGCATCCAAGGCGGTGCGCTGCATGAGCTCACGCTTTTCTTCTTCCGCGAGCTCATCCGGGATGGGCACAAAACAACCACCCGCCGCCAAGGTGGCAAGAGCGAGCGGTACATAGTCCAGGCAGCTGGGGTAATGCACCCCGACACGCAGCCGATCCACGCCCCCTGGCTCAGGGATCAAACAACTGCGTAGCGTGGCAGCGATGGCATCACAGCGGCTGAAGAGTTCTTCGTAAGTCAGGCTGCGTTCTTTTTGCACCAGCGCGATGGCCTGAGCCTGAGCGCGTTCACGAATGGCTTCGACGATGCTGAACATGTTTTTCTGATGATTAAAACTCCCACGTTAAACCGACGGTCATGCCCAGTGAATTCAGGCCGGGATTGGGATCAGTCGCACCACCATTGGAGAGATGTTGGAAGAGAGCACCGACACGCAGTTGCATGGTCGGAGTCAAAGCATGGGCGACACCGAGAGTGCCGAACCAATTAAGCGTAAAATCCTGCCCCTGACCACCAGCCGCATCTTGGGAGTCGATCCAACCAGCACCGCCGCCGATGCCTCCGTAAATGGACCAGTCGCCACCCGCATTCCACCACTCGATGGACGGAGCACCCATGAGGCCAAAGTAATGATTTTCAGGCCCGCTTTCGATCCACTGGCCGATGATGGAGACACGATTGCGCACGATGATTTTTGAGCCATCCGAAAAATCTAGACCAAGAACCTCAGGCGAACGCCAGGTCAACAGCACGGGAACGGAGCGGTAATGCAAGGGCGTCGAGCCACCGCTTTTCCACAGATAGCCGACTTCGAGGTCGATGTAATGTTTATCCCAAGGCTGAATGGTCGCTGGGATGACTAAGTCCGCACCTGAGGCGGCGTCCTTGGCCATCGAAAGGCCGGTAGAGACCAGAAGGAACGCGAGAGCGAGGCGAGAGATGTTTTTGCGCATGGTTCTATAAGCCATGCGTGCTCCAAAGATGCAAGGGAGAGAGCTGAATGTCAGCCATCAGACTCGGGCAGCACATCCACGGCGACTTGCAGCCGCTGCTCCCCTGCCCCGATGGTCACACCACGCAGCGGGCTGACATCGCTAAAGTCACGCCCCCAAGCCACCGTGATGTGGCGATCTGAGGGTAGGATATTGTTCGTGGGATCGGCATCCATCCAGCCGATGCTTTCGCCACAAAAAACACTGACCCAAGCATGTGAGGCATCGGCACCGACCAGCTTCACCTGCCCCGGCGGAGGCAGTGTCTCCAGATAACCACTGACATAACGCGCAGGCAGCCCGAGGCTGCGGATGCAGGCGATCATGACCTGGGCAAAGTCCTGACAAACGCCGCGCTTCTTTTTCAGCACCTCCTCCACCGGCGTCGCGAAGTCAGTAGCGGAAGGATCAAACAGGAAATCCTCGTGAATGCGGCGGTTCAAGTCACAAACAGCCTCTAACACCGGGCGTTTTGCCGGAAAAGAGGGCCGGGCATATTCGGCATAAACAATGCCCACCGGGATAAGGGGCGATGCATAAGTAAGCTCACCGGCGAGGCTGTAGCTGTTAAACTGATCACTGCGGCACATGTCGCGCACGCTTTCCCAGACAGGTGTCGCCGAAGGATCAATGGCCACACTGGGCTCCACCTCCACCAGACTGCGGGCGATGACTTCGAGCTTCTGGTGCGAGCCTTCGATCTCAAAGTAGATGCTGGTATTGCCAAAATAGTCAGCCCTTTCCGCACGCTGCACAGGCTCAGGGCGGATGGTGATCTCATGCCAGGGACACTCCTGAAACGGCAGGGCACGAGGCTCAAGCCGCGCTGTGTAATGACACACGGTCACGGGGCTCTCGTATGTGTAGGTGGTACGATGGATGATGTTGTAGCGCACGGCGGGTCAATCTTGGCTGCTGTTGCGGCGGTTCGCGTGGGAGAAGTAGTGCTCCGTGATGAGATCCGAGAATTTTTCCAGTCCCTGCGACAGGGAGTGACAGACAGCGGGCACATGCATGAAAATTTCATCCCCTGCTTTTGACAGGGCACCGAGATTGAGTGCCGCCAGATCCGAGCGCAGAGCATCAGACTGCTGCCTTGCGCCTTCGCCACGATCCATGGTGGGGTCTTGTGGCAACTGGGAACTCTGCCTGCCGAGGATGCTGAACTGGTGGGAAACCGAGCGCGGGTTGATGTCATTCAGCAGCAGCAGATCCAGCACGGGCAGCAACTGCGGCCGGGCAAAGTGCAGGCGGCGGTAGGTCATGGTGCTATCACAAATCTCTAACAAAGGATTCAGCAAGGTATCATCCTGGGCACTTTGTCCAGTGGCCGTGCTGACGAGATCCAGGATGATGCAGGAGCGCTCGATGCGCTTGCCGATTTCCAAAAAGCGCCAGCCATGGCCACGCGTCATGTTTTCCTGCTGCATGCCGCTGAAGGCCGCGAGATCAAGGATCAGCGTGTCCAATACACCCTGAGCGGTGGACACATGGAATGGCCCGGCGGGAAGCCTTGCATCACGTTCGATGCGATTAAATAGCCTCCAGGTATCATCGGAAAGTCGGTCACGAGCCGCAGCGGCATTGTAGCGCAACCGGCCAAGAAGGTCAGGCACACTGCCATCATGCTTGGGATCACTCAGCAGAGCCTGAAGATGATCCGTGATGCTAGTGACTGTTTTTGGCACGAGGCCCATGCGGGACATCAGAGCCAGGCAGCCCTTCATTTCTCCACCGAGAGTCTGCGTCTGCTCACTGCCAAGGCGCTGCATCACTGAGCGCAGCAGGCGCACCACGGCCTCCAGCCGCTCCGCGTAACGACCTAACCAAAAGAGATGATCCGCTGCACGACTCGGCACCCCACTCGGCGGGCGCGCCGGACGGATGACCACGGCCTGCTGCTTACGGCGGCTTTCGTAATAGGCATCCACCGTTCCATCACCAAGCACCCAGGTGTCCTTGCTGATACCACCGCTGCGCATCGTAATGAGCCAGCGATGCGGCTCCGGGCTGACGCGCGCCAGTCCGCCGGGCATGGCGATGAAGCCATCCCCCTGTGCAATGGCAAAAGCACGCCAGACCAAGGAACGCGGCTCAATTTTCTCACCCGTCCAGGTCGGCGTGGTGCTCAGACTCAGGACCTCCTGTGCCACCCACTCATGAGGGGCCGCACGAATGCTGTCGAGCATGGCCCACTTCTGCTCCTTATCGAGATCAGCCAGGAAAACAGGATTGCGTGAACCTCGAACAAAGGCCGGCTTCACCACCCAGCGATCGGGGTCGGACAAAACGAGGTCCAGCTCACGCTTCTGCCCGCACCACCAAGTCGGAATACAGGGCAGGTGCAGCTCTTCCCCCAAAAGATGACGGCAAAGTCCCGGCATGAAGGGATGCAGAGCCGGAGTCTCGATCAAACCTGTGCCAAGACCATTTGCGAGAGCGACACTACCGCTGCGCCAAGCCTCCAAAAGGCCAGCCGCACCCAGCAATGAGTCCGCATTCAGCTCCAGAGGATCACAAAAAACATCATCTACATGTCGGACCAAAACATCCACTCGTCGCAGTCCTTCCAGCGTCTTCAGATGCAGATGGCGGTCACGCACCGTCAAATCAGCCCCTTCAACGAGCGGAAACCCGAGGTAACGCGCTTTAAAGGCGTGCTCAAAATAGGTCTCGTTATAAGGCCCCGGTGTATGCATCAGTATCCCCGCATCACCGCTGCGGTTTTTTGGAGCCAACGAGCGCAGCATGTCGCGCTTCATCTCAAAATAGGCAGCCAGTCTTTTGACCTTGGAGGCATTAAACTCCTCAGCATACACATTCGCCAGAATGATGCGGTTTTCCAAAGCGTAGCCGTGCCCACTCGGAGCCTGGGCTCGATCAGCCAGCACACGCCACTTCCCATCCGCCGCACGTACTAGATCACTGCCCATCGTGAAAACAAAACGTCCACCGGGAGGGTTGATGCCTAGAACAGGGCGCAGGTAGCCAGGGTTTGCATGGACAAGGCTGGCGGGGATCAGGCCATCACGGATCAGTTTTTGGGGACCATAAAGATCCATCAGGATCGCATTTAACAGCCGCCCACGCTGGTCCAGACCTCGTTGAACCTGCAAAAACTCATCCTGAGCGACAATGAATGGCAAAGTATCAAGCGACCACGGGCGGCTCGTGCCAAGGGCATCATCATAGATGTTGTAGGTGACACCATGGTCTCGCAACAGGCGCTGGATGCAGTCAGCACGGGTGTTAAAGTCCTGTTTCGTGCATTGATTCAGGAAGCTCCCAAAGGTTTTCCAGTGGGGGCGCAATTCGCCCGAAGGCATCAGCATCTCATCATAGACACCAGCCTCGGGAAGATAACCCAAGGTTTGATCAAGCTTGAGAATCGAAACATCAGGCAGGGCAGACAAAGATTTGATGGGAGTGTCGAGAGACATCGGCTGGCAGTTTTAATTCTTAACGCCAGAAACGGGCCAAGTGCCAATCAAAGCCGAGAATAACCGAGAAAGAAAAAGTGGTGCGAGCAAAAAGCCAGCACCACTTCAAGGGAGTTTGAAACTAAAATGATTAGCGACTTTGCGGCATCATCTGTCCGTAGCGGCCAGCACCTTCCCATTTTGAGGGACGATTCCAAGGCAAGGTGCTGTCAGTGACTGAAGGCGGCACACGCTCACGACGCTTTGGCTCTTCTTTGGAGGAACATGACACCAGTGTCACTCCAGCCATGACAAACAGGATGGATGAGAAAACGAGGCGCCGTTTCATGATCAAGAAGAGGTCTGGGAATTACTGATAGAGAGTCTCCAAGATCACTTGGTCACCAGGACTGACACTCATGCCAGCAGTGAGAGTCTCAGGAACGATGTTGGCGACGGTACGCTCACCCTGGATCGAAACGATGTTGAGCTTGCCGACGGTTTGACCGTCACGAGTGACGAGAAGCTTGGTGGCGTCTGTGATGCCGACAGTCTTGCCTGCATTCACCACGACAAAACCCCAGTCAGCATTTACGGCAACGATGCGGGCATTCAGGCTGTTGCGATCGAAGGACTTTTTACGATCTTCAATCTTGCGCACCACTTCATCAAGAGCACGGCGGGCATCGACCATCTTGGTTTCTTCGGCCTCGACTTCTTTGCGCTTCATTTCGACTTCAGCCTGATATTCAGCAGTGGCCTTCTTCATGCCATTGATCTGCTCAACCATGGTTTCTGGCTTCATGTCCTTTGGCAGCTTTTCAAGACGGATACGAAGATCAGCGAGCTTCTTGTTGTTTTCGTCCAGCTTGTCTTGAGCCAACTTGCTGTCGTTGTCGAGCTGGGCGATTTTCAGCTTTTGGGCTTTCACTTTTTCGCTCTCGATTTCGAGATCACCCTGAACTTTGGCGATGTCGCCATTAACGACACCGACTTCGTTGACGATGTTTTGGGCGGCAGTTAAAGCGCCTTGGACTTGAACATTTAAAGCCGCCACATCTTGACGAACTCGGGCGAATTCACGCCCATTTTGAAAGGCGAAAAACGTGGAGACGAGAATCAACACGGCACTGAGAATAAAAAGAACTTTGGTCATGGAGAGAGCTGGGGGAGAAAATTGGAACTGAGATCAGGAGGCGAGTTCGTAGATCACTTGGCCGCAGGAGGAGCAGCACCGAATGGATCAGCCGTGCTAGGAGCGGCGGGAGTCCCAGCAGCAGGAGCAGGAGCGGCACCAAAGGGATCAGCGCCCATGGCTGGAGCTGCGGCGGGTGCAGGGGCTGCACCAAAAGGATCAGCACTCATGGCTGGGGCTGCAGCGGCAGGCGCAGGAGCAGCACCGAACGGATCAGCGCTCATCGCAGGGGCCGCAGGAGCTGGCATAGCAGGAACAGGGGCCGCAGCCGCATCTGGCTTGGCAGCAGTAGCGGCTTCTGGTTTAACCACGGATTGTGTGCTGCTGGCCACGACCACATCACCTGTGCGGATCATATCGCCAACAGCCAAGCTGCCGGGGACGACTTCTGCGACGGAACCATTTTGCTCAACGTTTTTTACCTTCAGCTTGGCGATGACATTTTTACCGCGCTTGACTTCAAGGTCGGCGTTAGCAAACACGCCGCCAGAGTTACCCTTGTTCAGAATGGCGAAATGCCATTCAGGGAAGAATTTGGATACACGAGCGGTGAACTCAGGGGCGACAACACCACGACGTCCACGAGCTTCTGCATCACGCAGCTTGGCTGTTTGCGCCACCACGTTTTCGAATTGCTCTTTGGCAGCAGCAAGACGCTGGGATTGGTTAGCGACTGCAGCTTCGGCTTCTGCCTGCTCTTTTTTGTATTTGTCGATCTGAGCGATGAGTTTCTCAATATCGCCAGCTTCATCGATTTGTTTTTCCACAGCGGAGACTTGCTGCTCGACTTGCTCAAGGCTGGATTTGACCACTTTCAGAGCTCCGTCTTTTTCCAGAGCGGATTCAGCCAGCTTGACGGTCTCAGCTTTGGACGTCTCGAGTTCTTTCTGGGCTCCCTCGAGAGCTGTTTTTTTGGCCACCAAGGCTTCATCACCCTGCGTTTTGCGTTCCTGAGCCGCTTTTAAATTATCTTTAGCAAAGCGCTCACGATCACGTTCAGCGGTGAGATCCTTTTGATTGGACCAAGCAAAGAAACAGGCTGCACCGAGGCAGGCGGCCGAGAGAAATGAGAGGATCTTCCAGAGCATGATTATTGAGAAAAAAGTGAATTAGGTGCTTCTTCTACCGAATACCTGCTTTTTCGACAACACCAATTTTCAGAGACCTGCATTTAGTTGTCTGCATTCCTAGTTTAATGGAGGCGATTTATCATAAGAACAGCACTCTTTAGGCTGAGAAGATCCCAGCAAACAAATTTGCCGTTGCTGGTTCTGCTTTTATAGATGCGAGTCTCGGCGGCCTCCTTTCTGGACTGTCTGTGTTTTATTTTCATGCGCTTTCTCGCCCCTCATCTTCTGAATCTGGCTTGGCTGGCGCTGCTACCGCTGGGCCTGTATTTATTCAGGAAAAAGGCCAAACGTGTGCCGGTATCGACGCTGCTGTTTTTCCGCTCACTTTCACGAGAGCATCAGGAGTCCGCCTGGCTGAGAAAGCTGAAAAAGTGGCTCTCGTTGTTACTCACGCTGTTCATCATTACGGCCTTGGTGCTGGCTTTATCACGTCCGGCAGGTGAAACGGGCGCAGATTCACCCGGCGCGGTCATTGTGCTGGTGGATCGCTCAGCCTCAATGGCCGCAATGGATGCCCAAGGACGCAGCCGCCTGGAAATCACCCGCCAGCAGTTGCGTGATCAAGTGCGCAGCTTGCCAGATCAGGTGGTGCTCTCGCTCATAGCTTTCGATGCGAAACCGCAGGTGCTGCTTTCCCGCAGTCGGAACCGTCGTGAATGCCTGCGGCTGCTCGCAGAAATCCAAGTCGCCCCGGTAGCGGCAAAGCCGGAAGCCGCTCTCGCTGTTGCCCGTCGCATGGCAGATCTGGAGGC
>CANHTV010000057.1 GCA_947463285.1 Verrucomicrobiaceae bacterium
ATCTGACATCATCTCGACCATGCGCTGCCGCCAGAGAGCCTGCACTTCAGGGATTGCTGCGGGTTGACCGCCGCCGAGCATCCTCATGTCAGGATGTAGAGACATCGCTTCACCGAGGTCATCCATCAGCTCCTGAATACCACTGGGCCCTGCAAGACGTTGACCGATGGAAGACAGAGAAATCATGCCCGACCCTAAAGCCGAAAACACCATCACGGCCAATAAAAAAACCCCAGGCTTTTCAGGGCCTGGGGTTGGTATAGAATGGTAGCGTAATCAATCAGGGATGAGTTCACTCACCTGGGCTCTTTCCTGCTCGCTGGCTGCGGTGACTTTCAGTGCAAGCAGATGCCCCAGGGTGTCCACCACTGCATGCCCCTTGGAGCCTTTACGACGCTTGTAGCCGTCGTAGCCGGCACGCGGTCCGCTTTCACAGCAGGATTGCAAGGTGCGTCCATCCACCACGGCGGCGGTTGGCTGCGTCTGCTTTCCCGCAGCCAGCCGCAGGATGGCGCGCAAATCGTGCGCCATGGCTTCAAAGCATCCTGCCTTCATCCAACGGCGTGCCTGTTGATGAATGGTAAACCAAGGAGGCAGGTCATGCGGCAGCATCCGCCAGGGGCAGCCAACTCTCACGATGTAGCGCAAGCCGTTGAAGAGTTCGCGCAAGGAATGATCAAGTTGCAGCGCATCCTATTCAATTTATCAAAAAAACTTAATATAAAATAATACATAGACTTAATCAAAGGTTACAAATGATTCAGTCCACTGGCCTGCTCTACCCACTTTTCTCGAACGATGCGGTCTTTAAATGCCAGCCTCCTCGAGATCTCCCGAATATGCCGCTCTTCCCATGAGGCGATTTGCTGAAAGGTATAGATGCCCAGCTCATGCAGACGTTTTTCGAGAAAGGTGGCGATGCCTTTGATCTTGGTTAGATCATCAGCCTGAGCGGGAGGCTCGCGAAAAACCAGTCCCAGATCGGGATCGGTCACGGGCTTGATAACAGCGGGCGCTGGTACTGGCTCGTCGCTGGGGGCGCCCTCTGGTGATGCCACAGGTGCTACGGTGCTGCCACGAATGATGGCCGTGAGCGTCTTCGCTGATGCTGCAAGCTCCGCTGGCTCAGCGATGAGGAACCCGAAAGCCTCAAGCGGTGCCCCCTCGGTCACGGCAGCCTCCACCGCAGGGCGCTCCTCAGGCAGGGCGCTGAGGATGGGTGTTTTCTTGGCCTTGGCGCGCACCGTGACCTTGGCTTTTTTGGCGGCTGTCTCTGGCGGATTCACCTCAGGCACAGGTGGCAGCGTCAGCTCCGCATCAGGCTCGGGCGCTGGGCTTTCCAGCACGGGTGGCATTTCGGCAACGAGCGGCCCGGTTTCCTCCGGCGGCGGCAGGGCGGCGATTGCGAGATAGGTTGGGGAGACTCGCTCCGGGAAGATTTCGCTGACACTGGGCAGCTGCTCCGTGAGGATTTTTGGCAGCTCGAAAGGTGCCGCTGTCGGGCGCATGGTTTGCTCAGCCCATTTGCGTTTAAGCGTCGCGATCTCCTCCCTCAGAGCTTCGTTCTCAGAATACAAGGCCTGGCTCTTGCGTTTGTAGCGGCCCCAGATCAGAACGCCAAACCACAGGCCTAACAAAAAAAAGACCAAGCCCATAACCAGCACAAAGAGCCCGCTGTGTACCAGAAAGTAAATCAGGGGCTCCGAATGCAGTGCTGGAAATTCGATCTTCATTCTGTGGGGCTTATTGGATCAGTATCTCGACACTGGGCGTCTGGAGCGGCGCATATTTACCACCTGTGGTCACCGGATCAAAGGCCATGGCGCGAATCTCTGCCGATGGGGCTCCCTGCTCGATCAAATAAGAGGCCACCTGCTCCGCACGTTGCAGGGCCAGAGGCTGCTCCGACTTCATGTCCCGCCCAAGCTCAGGATGCCCGCCGACGATCAGCCGCAGCACGGGTCCGGCGGAGAGCAGGGCGGGAACGAGAGCCGCAAGCCGCGCCCGCTCCTCCGGTGCGAGGGAGCTGCTGCCGGAGGTGAAAAGAATCAGCTCGCCGTTAATCAAATCACGCACGCTTTGCAGCACATCTTCAGACAGAGGCGTCTCGATGCGGCGACCGGGGAAATGATACACGGAGGGATGCTGGGTGAGCTGCATCTCCACTCGGGTGCCCTTCGTCACTGCGCGCAGATGCCCCAGCCAGGCACTTTCCAGCGTGCGGGTGGTGTCTGCCTTCAGCTGTGGATTTTCTCCGGGGCGGATGCTGAACTCACCCGGCGATGGCGTGGCGTAAAAGCTGCGCAGAAAGGGCACGATGCCCTCACCGCTGACAAAAGGAGCCTCCAGCACATGACTGCTGACACGTAGCTGGCTCACATCCACGCCGAGTCCATGCAGCGGCTGGTTGAGCGCCTGCTGAATGTTTTCCTTCAGCTCCTGAGTCGGCACCATCCCGGCGGCGATCAGCTTGCCCTCACGGCGGCTGATCTCCAGTGATGGCGGCACATGCAGTGCACCGATGATCGGTTTCAGCATCGGGCTCTGCTCGCTGAGCGGCAGCTTTTCACCCTCAGGCCAGCGCACAAAGCGGGACACCTTCAGCTCGTCTGAGATCACCTGAAGATCTGGCCTGACCTTCAGCAGCAGGCCCTTCAGCGCATCCGCCGTGTCTTCATCTGGCACCCAGCCATCCAGTGTCAGCTGGTCAGCTTCCAGTTTTACATGCAGCCTAGCCAGGATCGCCAGCCGATCATCCACCAGCCGCAGCGGCCCTAGTGTGGCCAGCTCTGCCACCGCCTTTTGTAGAGATTCCTCATCCTGCGCATCCCCCGTCACGCTCAGGTCCAGGTAGCGCACATTCACCGTGCCTCCACGCACATCGTGCTTCTTTAAAATCGCCTCCGCCTGCGCCATCAGCCGCAGCTCGTGATGCTCCACATAGTCCCAGAGATGGGCCGCCATCATCACTGGCAGCAGCACCAGCAGGACGAGTAGGACGGTGAAACGCATGGCTCGGGAGAAAACAGAGGGACGGCATCAAACATTGACACTCACGAGGGAAAACGGATAGTCCGCGCCCCCATTGATGACGCGAACTTTCCGCCAGCAGTGAGGGAAGAATCAAGCAGTATTACCACCTACCCTCACTCTCCATGTCTGTCACCATCGCCGGAACCGTCGCCCTCGACAATGTCAAAACCCCGCAGGACTCGCAGGAAAACCTCCTCGGTGGATCCGCAGCCTACGCCGCCCTGGCCGCCAGTATCTTCACCCAGCCCGTCCACCTCGTCGGCATCATCGGCCATGATTTCCCTGAGACGCACCTGAACCTGCTCGGCAGCAAAGGCATCACGCTGGATGGCCTGGAGCGCAGCAGCGGTGCCTCCTTCACCTGGAGTGGTGAATACCATGAGGACATGAACAACCGCACCACGCACGCCGTCGGCATCAACGTCCTGGAAACCTGGCTGCCAAAGCTGAACGCCACCGCTGCCGCCGCCAAGATCGCCGTGCTCGCCAACATGAGCCCGGACAACCAGATCCAGACCGTGGAGCAATTCACCGGTGCTGATTTCATCATTGCCGATACCATGGATCTCTGGATCAACATCGCCAACGAGCGCCTCCATGACGTGCTGAAAAAGATCGACCTCCTCGTCATCAACGATGGCGAAGCCAAGGAGTTCGCCCGCACCACCAACCTCGTCGAAGCCGGCCGCAAGCTTCAGGCCAAAGGCCCCCGTTTTGTCGTCGTGAAGCGTGGCGAGCACGGCAGCTATCTCTTCGGTGAAAAGCCTGAGGACTTCTTCTCCTGCTCCGCCTACCCGCTCGACTCCGTCTTTGACCCCACAGGCGCTGGCGACAGCTTCCTCGGCGGCATGGCCGGCTGGCTGAATGCCCAGGGCAAGACCAAGCCCAACTTCGAAGACCTCCGTCAGGCCGTCGTCCACGGCAGCGTCACCGCCAGCTTCACCTGTGAAGCCTTCAGCACCCACAAGCTCCAGAAAGTCACCCAGGCAGACATCGCCACGCGTCTCGGTGAGTTGCAGAAATACACCAGTTTTCAGGCGTAAATCGCTGTTGGCAATGGTTTGCGGTGGTTGGCCATTGTTTGCAGTTGTTTGAAAAACCACCGCCAACCACTGCAAACTTCCCCTCTTCCCCACCATGTGGACCTGCATCAAAACCTTCAAAGACATCAAGCTTGAGAAAACCGAAGACGGCATCGGCAAGCTCACCATCAACCGTCCCGAAGTGCGCAACGCCTTCCGGCCCCAGACGGTGAAAGAGATGCTCATCGCGCTGGATATCCTTCATGAAGATCCTGATGTCGGCGTCATCATCCTCTGTGGTGAGGGCGATCTCGCCTTCTGCTCCGGAGGCGACCAGAAAGTGCGTGGTGATGCCGGTTACATCGGTGATGACGGCGTCCCGCGTCTGAACATCCTCGACGTCCAGCGCAAGCTCCGCACCCTGCCGAAGCCCATCATCGCCATGGTCGCCGGTTATGCCATCGGTGGCGGCCATGTCCTCCACGTCGTTTGTGATCTCACCATCGCCGCTGACAACGCCCGCTTTGGCCAGACCGGCCCGAAGGTCGGCAGCTTCGATGGCGGCCTCGGCAGCAGCTACCTCGCCCGCATCGTCGGTCAGAAAAAAGCCCGTGAAATCTGGTACCTCTGCCGTCAATACGACGCCCAGGAAGCGCTCGACATGGGCCTCGTGAACAAAGTCGTCCCCCTCGCCGAGCTTGAGGCTGAGACCGTCAAATGGTGCCGTGAAATCCTTCAGCACAGCCCCCTGGCCCTCCGCTGCCTCAAAGCCTCCCTCAACGCCGATTGCGACGGTCAGATGGGCCTCCTTGACCTCGCCGGCAACGCCACCCTGCTCTACTACATGAGCGAAGAAGCCAAAGAAGGCAAAACCGCCTTCGTCGAAAAACGGAAGCCTAACTTCAAGAAGTTCAAGCGCGTGCCTTGAGTTTCACCCCAAGACTTTCCAGAAACAGAACCGTCATTGGGGAAGGTCTCAGGCACGCGCAACCATGCCTCAGCCCCCTGCGCCAAACTTCCCGTACAGGCTTGGTGCGGCCGGGGACATTGCTCGGCCCACGCAGCCTTCCTCTCGTAGGTCGGGATAAAGATCAGTGCTCAGTGCTCGGTGCTCAGTGCTCGGTGCTCGGTGCTCGGTGCTCCATCTCTCCATCTCTCCATCTCTCCATCTCTCCATCTCTCCATCTCTCCGCTCTCCGCTCTCCGCTCTCCGCTCTCCGCTCTCCACCCCCCTGCCCCGCCCCTCAGCCCACAAAAACGCGTGCCCGGTGCTCGGCGATGAAGGCGAGGTCTGGCCAAGCGGCGTCTTCAGGTAAAACCAATCGCTCGCCAGCATAAGCAGCGAAGTTTTCGGCGATGGCACGCTGGGGCAGTTCTTGTTTCAAACGTGACGAGAGCAGCAGTCTTAGTTCCTCATCAAAAGTGATCAATCCGCGATCAAACGCCGCGTCGTGAAGGCGTGATAAACAAAGGCCATTTCTCACATTCAGCCGCTCTTTTTCATGGCTACCCCACGGGAGAATGTGAGAGGCGATCAGCAGCTCACGCAACCCGAGCTGTGTCACGCCGCAGCGTCCGCCAAAGTTGTTCAGCACCGCATCTCGAAAATATTCCTGCCCGCGCCGTTGTTTGACGGAGACGATGACTTCTGTCGGTCCCGTGGGGGACTTCGCACGCAGCTTAACGCCTTCTTTGGGGATGACCTCCAGCGTGCTGTTTTCATCGGCGGAGAAGAGTTTGCGAAAGGCTTCCTCACTGGCTGGCACCGTCTCGTTCAGGTCAGCATGATACTCCTGCCACATCATTTCATCCAGCTTACTGGCACCCGGCAGGCCTTTGATCCCACGAAGCTTCAGCGCTGGGTCGAGCGATGCTAGATTGCATAACTTCATCGCCACACTGTTCGCGCCACGTGCCAGCTTTTCAGCAAGCTGCATCACCGCCACCTGCCGCGCGTGCATCTGCCCGAAGGTGAGTTTGTGGTAGAGGTTCAGGACGATGAAGAGTTCATCGCGCGTCCAATTTTTGCGAAGAGCCATCCCAGGAAACTACAGGGTATCCCCGTTGCAGGGAAGTCATGAATGAAATCTCCTCTACCGATCCTGCGGCTATCTTTTCCTGCGCGGTCTCGTTGCGTGATGCCGCCTACAAGCAGTCAGCAGCAACAGGCTTGTCTTTGAGCGATGTTTACAGCGGCATGGATGGCTTCCAACGCGAGCTAATGCGGGTGGCGACTCTCTTTGAAACATGGTCCACAGCGCATGTGGCCTTTGATCACATCACAGAGGTTTGGCCTTATTTTTTGGAAGATCACTTCGGCGATGCCTGCGTGCAGGTGGCAGACATTTGGGCACTCACGGGCTTTGATGAGAGTGACTGCCTCCGCATCGCGCAGCACTTGCAGTTGCCGTTGTATTACGATGACGCACTCGTCATTCCGCTGGAGATCCGCGCGCGCAATACTGTCGCAGGCTCTGCTTTTGCGGAGTTCGGGATTCAGAGCATTCGCTGCCATCTTGTCGATGCAGAAGTCGTGCCCTTTATCCGTGGTGATGACCCGCAGGACGAGGACTATGAACTCCCCCGACTCGTCCTCTGCGGCATCATGGCAGATGGTCAATGGCAGCGGATTGCTGACTTCGACACTTATCGGGACGCGGTATCACTGGCGCTGAAACTAGCCCCCGACATCGACTTCCCTGACAGGCCTGTGGTCAGGCCATGACGCAAGCCTAACATGAAGAGTGTTTCCTGACTCGCGGGTTTGCACATCTGGGCCCAAAAAAGGCGGGAGCCTTTTCGGGCTCCCGCCGTGGTGTGGTGGGTTTCAGGCGTTATCCTCCGACGGTGATGCTGACTTCATCGCTCCTCTGGCCGACACGGGCGTCGCCGACTTTGAAGATGGCCTTGTAGGTCCGTTTCTCCGCAGTGGCGGGCGGCGGGGTGCCGTCGAGGTAGTTTGGCGTGGTATCGGTGACGAGGTGGGTGTAGCCGCTGCCTCGGTCCACGAGGATGTCGATGGACATCCAGGTAGTCGCCATTGCCGTCCCAGCCCCAGCGGATGAAGACGAGTCCGCACCGGGCAGTGCGTCTCTTTGGCTGGTAAAAGATGCGGGGTAAAAATGAAATCTGGTGCGCTCCAGCACCAGCTCGCAAAGAGGCTCACATCTACGATGCACTCATGAACGCCGCCGCCATGCTTCAGCTTAAACAGCAGCTCTCTCAGATCAGTGACAAGGAGCGACAGGAAGTGTCAGCCTTCATCCATCGCCTGAAGCAGGAGTCTCCAGCTTGGCAAAAAAATAGATGTCCAAGCGCATGGCTGAAATGGATGCCGGGAAAAAGTGTCGCCTAACCAAATCAACTGCTCTGGCCTGACACGGGTTTTCAGGCTTACGATCCTGTTCTATCAGCCAAGGCCTGGGATTTTCTCAGGCAGCTCTCGCGCAAGCGTCAGCAGCGGATCACACGCCTGATCTATCAACAGGCGGATTACCCGCACCGCCTCGGAGATTACCAGACACGCGACAGCAACGGGCGCACGCTCGAAAACATCCAGCTTGAAGGGCACCTCTTCACCTACTGGAAAGACGGCCCGGCAAAGGAACTCCGCATTCTCGACATCGTGGAGCTATAAAACAGCGGGCCTGTCAGTTGATGACGGTGATTGACTGAGGCACGGCCAGTCTGGAGCATGACCTTTTCGCCGCACCAAACCGGACCTCCACGCGACTTGTTGGCGGGGCAGTGCGTCTTTTTCCCAGCCAAGTCACTCCCGATTCCACCGTTCAACGTGGCGCGTTCGGCAGCTCCTAACCAACGCAGCCGGTAAAAGATGGGCGGTGAAAAATTGAAGCTCAGGTTTCTGATTTTTTACCGCAAATCTTTGGTGGCTCCTGCTTGGAAATCCATTCTTCTGCCGTCATTCTCCTGCCTATTTCTGGCTCTTCCTTTTTTCCACCGCAGTAAGATGCCCGAGGCTCATCTCGACGGAGCGAGCTGGCTACTTTGCTTGCTGCGCGTGCTGGCCTACTCGGTGAAGGCCTCCAACACGGGCTCGCCGTCGAACTCGGCTGGCAGGGGGACGTCCAGCAGCCAGAGGGCGGTGGCACCGGTGTCGTAGGTGAAGATGCTGTCCTTGGCGATGGCGTGCTGCTTTTTCACGCCCTGACCCCACGCGATCCAGGGGATGTGGGTGTCTGAAGGGATGGGGCGGAAGTGGTTCTTTTCACTGCCGCCGTGGTCAGCGGTGAGGAGGAGGGTGCTGGTGTCCAAAATGCCGGCTTTTTCGATGGCGGCGAGGATCTGGCCGAGGGCCTGATCGCAGACTTTGAAGGCCGCCATCTGCTCAGGGGAGCCCCAGCCGCTTTTGTGACCCGCGCTGTCAATATCGGGGAAATGGATGAAGCAGAGCTTCGGCTTGCTGGCGAGGATGTAGGGCAAGGCCTGGGCGGCGACCTGCTGGGCGGGGACGAGCTTTTGCTCCTCCGTGGCGGGGATGGGCTCGGGGCCGTAGTTGCCGCCGCAGTTGAAGACATCCAGCGTGCCGGGCTTCCAGAGGTGGCGGAATTTGATCTTGCCGCAAAAGAGGGCGGTGCTGGCGGTGGGCTGGGCCTTTTTCAGCAGGCCAAAGATGGTGGGCACCTTCACCATGCCACGCAGGGGAAAGAAGTCGTTCCAGTCGATCTGATGCTTGGCGATGTCCACCCCCGTGAGCATGGCGGTGTGGGAGGGGAGGGTCTTCGAGGGCAGGATGGTGCGGGCCTGCCAGCTGTGGGCACCCTCCGCAGCAAGGCGCTTGAAGTTTGGCATCTCGGCCTGCTGGATGATGGTGGGATTCCCGCCATCAAAGCTGAGCACGAAGACGTGCTCGGTGCGCGGCGCAGCGGTGGCGAGGAACGGGAGGGCGAGAAGGCTGACGAGGGTGCGCATGAGGATCTGGAGCAGAGGGAAACGAGAGTCAGAGCGGCTTCATCCAGTCTTTTTCCACGAGGCGCACCTCGGCGGGATCATCGGTGAGGGCCTCCAGATGCTGCTGGATGCTGCGCTGATGGCCGGGCAGGACGAGAGCGGGACAGAGATCTGCCAGAGGCTGGAGCACAAACCGACGCAGGTGCAGACGGGGGTGCGGGACGGTGAGGACGGGATCATCACTGACGAAGTCGCCCGCGTAGAGCAGGTCCAGATCGAGGGCGCGCGGCGCATTTTTCTCCCGCACGGAGGGACGGCCCATGGCCTGCTCGATGGCCTGGAGATGCCCATGGAGCTCCTGAGGGGTGCAGACGGCCGTGAGCTGGATGACGCTGTTAAAAAAGGCCTGCGTGCCGGGCGCACAGTCCACCGGGGCGGTCTCATAAAGCCCCCCGGAGCGCATTTCCTGCGGCTGCAAGCGCTCACGCAGCAGGGCAAGGCCGCGTTGTAGGTTCTCAAGGCGGTCACCGAGATTCGTGCCGATGGCGATGAGGTAAGTGGCGGGCATGGAGGGTGACGAGAAGATGGAAGATGGACCGAGGGGGATGTGCAGCTCTACTTCGTGATTCCGAGTTCGTCATTCTTTCGTCATGGGGTGTTTCGTGATTCGTCATTGACCACGGGGTATGATCATCATTGCCCTCACCTCTAGAGACGAAGCCCCCCGGGGCCTCTGGCTTGGGCGTGTGCAATCGGCTCTTGTCAGGTGTGACGTGGTTCATTAGCCTGAGGGCCTGCATGAAATCCCTGTTACTACTTCCCTGTCTGACGCTCGCGGCTTTGGCTGCTGAGCCTGTACCCGAATTCAAAGGTGGCCTCGAAAAGCTGGACCCGGCGCTGGATGCGCTGATCTCCCCTGAGACGAAGATCGAGGTGCTGACCACGGGCTTTAACTGGTCTGAAGGCCCCGTCTGGAAAGATGGGCAGATCCTTTTTTCTGATGTGCCGGAAAATACCGTCTTCGCCTGGAAGGAAGGTGACACGGCGGCGAGCGTGAACCTGAAGCCTAGCGGCAGCCTGAGTGGCGAAGGCGGTCAGGGCAGCAACGGCCTGGCGCAGGACGCGAAGGGCAGCCTGATCCTCTGTCAGCACGGTGAGCGCCGTATCGCGCGGCTGGAGAAAGACGGCAGCTTTACCTCGCTGGCGGATCGTTATCAGGGCAAGCGTTTCAACAGCCCGAACGATCTGGTGATCGACAGCAAGGGGACGATCTTTTTTACCGATCCGCCCTACGGCATGAAGAAGGGCACGGAGCCGGACGCACCTTATCACGGCGTGTATGCGGTGAATCCCTCCGCGCCCGATGTGCCCGTGGCCCTGTTGATCGACGATGTGAAGTGGCCGAATGGCATCGCCCTGAGCCCGGATGAGAAGACGCTGTACCTGGCTGTGTCTGACAAGGACAACACCCGCATCATGGCCTACGACCTGAAGGACATCGCCACGATCGTGAACGGCGTGATCGTGCCGAAAGCGGTGAACGGACGTGAGCTTTTCAATGCACAGTCGCTGAAGTCAGCCGAGCGCAAGGGCGGCTGTGATGGCCTGAAGGTGGACACGCAGGGTAACATCTGGACCACCGGGCCGGGCGGCGTTTTGATCCTGGATAAAAACGGCAAGCACCTCGGCAGCATCCTCACCGGTCAGGCTACTGGAAACTGCGCCTGGGGTGGTGAAAACCGCGACACGCTCTACATCACGGCGGACATGTTTCTGCTGCGGGTGAAAACCAAGGTGAAGGGTCTGTGAGCCGCTGCCATGAGCCAGAGAAAAGCCGGCCTAGTCGGCTCGTTCGCCAAAATGAGGCAGGCGCTTCGCATTCTGGCGAATGCGCCTACGCTGGCACTTGTGCTGATGATCTCCATGGCGGACGCACTGTCGGCGCGTGAGGTGCAGTCTCACGGGCTGTTGTTTGAGAAATGGCTGCGGGATACGTTTTTCGAGGGGTACAAGCCGAAGGGCTACACTCAGAAATGGGACATCCCGGCGACGGCGAATAAGCGCCATGGCCTCATCCCGGTGAATCCGAAGGCCACGAAATACGGCACTCCCATCGGCCTCGGGGATGCCCTGCGGCAGTATGACATTGCGGAGCCTTTTCTCCTGATCGTGGGTTTCTGGCAGCAGGTGACCCCGCAGGAAAAACGCTGGGTGAATGTGCAGGCTGTGCGCGTAGAGCCCAAGGTCTGGCGCACTCTGTGGGGAGAGCTGACGCGCACCGATTTGGCAGCGCTGGAGGCCGTGATCAAAGATAAATCAGTGACGCTGGAGCAGGCCCGCGAAAAGGCGCAGCAGCTAAAGGCCGCGCCACGTTTTCAGAGCGCCGTGATCCAGCTGAATCCAAAGATCGACCGCAGCCAGAGACGGCTGCAATGCAGCCTGCGATTCGATGCCTTCTTTGATCATCTGGCGCCCCAGGCTGATCGTGCCGTGCAAAAAACGCCTCAGATTTTCGGCGTGACGGTGCCTGTAAAGTTTCAGTCCGCCCTGCGTGTGCTGACGCCAGAGCGCTGAAGCTCAAACTCAGACCACCACCACTTCCACCTGGCCTGCTGGATCATTCGGCGGCTTCGGCGCGGTGAAAAACGCCATGGAGAAGCGTTTAAAAACGGAACCTGCGGACACATAAAGAAAGCCGAAGAAGAACAGGCACAGGAACGGCAGCGAGCCCCAGTCCTGCCGCCCATAGGCCAGCCAGAGCAGGTGCCCAAAGTAGCCCACCAGCAGGATCTCAATCCAGAGGGAGACTGACTTGCCTGCGCGGTAGTGGAAGGATTTTTTCGAGGCCTGCACTTTATCCACCACGCCATACTTCGGCGTGCGGACGAATTCAGACTCCTGCCCCAGCAACGCCTCGATAACCGCGCGACCGTTGTTGATCGACATGCCGATGCCCAAGGCCATGAAGAGAGGAATGTAAGGGATGGTTTTCAGCCAGCCCCAGCGCGTCTGCGCCCCCTGCGCCGTGAGGTAAAAAGCGATGACCGTGATAGTGGCGAAGAGGAAAACCGGCAGGTCCACAAACACAGCCTTCTGCCAGGTGTGCGCTGGCAGGAAATCCACCGGGTACATCAGCACCAGGGAGGTGACGGTGAGCAGGTTGGCAAAATTGGCCCCGAGTTGTGCGGTGGCTTCCAGTTTGGTATGCAGCGGTGCCGGGCTGCGCCAGACCTGACCGAGCATTTTTTTGCAAACCTGGATGGAGCCCTTGGCCCAGCGATGCTGCTGCGACTTGAATCCGTCCATGTCCGGCGGCAGTTCCGCGGCGACGACGATTTCATTCAGATAAACGAAGCGCCAGCCCTTCAACTGCGCGCGGTACGTAAGATCGAGATCCTCGGTTAGGGTGTCATGCTTCCAGCCACCAGCGTCCTCAATGGTAGCGCGGCGCCAGAGGCCGGCGGTGCCGTTGAAATTACAAAACTCACCCCAGCGACTGCGGGAGGTCTGCTCCAGCATGAGATGACCATCCAACAAGATGGCCTGAAGCCGCGTGAGCAGTGAAAAATAGCGGTTTCGATGTCCCCAGCGGGCCTGGACGATGCCCACCTTCGGGTCCGAGAAGTAGTGAACAGTGCGCAGCAGGTAGTCCGGCTCAGGTGAGAAGTCGGCATCGAAGATGCAGATGAATTCCCCCTTGGCCGTGGCCATGCCTTCATCCATGGCACCAGCCTTGAAGCCACGGCGGTTCGTGCGGTGTCGATACTCCACATCAAAGCCGAGGGCGGCGAGTTTCTCAGCATGAGCTTCACCGATCTCAGCCGTCTCGTCCGTGGAGTCATCCAAGATCTGAATCTGCAAACGGTCCTTCGGATACTCCAGCACACTCATGGCTGCCATGAGCTCATCCAAGACATCCGCCTCATTAAAGATAGGCAGCTGAATGGTTACCAGAGGCAATTCCGCGAATTTTGACAAGGGCTGCGGGGGCTGTTTTCGGTGCCGCCAGTATCCATACAAGACTTTGATCTTGTGCGCCCCGAAGGCGGACAAACCAATAGCAACAAGGATATAACTGGCGAACCAGAGGAGCGTTTCCCACCGAATCATAGAGCCCCCAAAAAAGGGCCTGAACCAATCAACGCCGTTGTCTTACCGTCAAGGAGCAATCCTAAGC
>CANHTV010000058.1 GCA_947463285.1 Verrucomicrobiaceae bacterium
GGATAGGCGCAACTCCGCCGAATGAGAGCCGACGGCTGTGACGTGAGCAAGGGGAGCAGGAGGAGAGTCGCATGTAGGGATAAAGACGCTGCCTTTTGCAGCAGTTTGAGTGCCACCCAAGATGCCATCAGCTTAGGGGTGCATTCAAGGTGGTTTTTAGATTCTCCACAGCTGCACAAAATCAGCACAGCTGGCTCGTGGCCTCGGCATCGCTTTTCCACGCATGGCTTAGCAGGATCTGGTCATGCTCAGTCGCATAATCCGCAAGCAACCAAGTTTTAGGTGCCACAGCCGCACGGGTCAGCACCGGGCGGTTCGACTGCATGGCCTGGCGGAGTTTTTCCTCCCAGACGGACACGTCTTCTCCAGCGCTCAGCTTCGTGATTGCGCCTGTGGCGTCGTGGACCTGGAAGTCGCCGCCGGTGCTGGCCAGCCTCTCCCAGCCGGTGATTCCCAGACCAGCGATCACACTGCCGGGGGGCAGGGGAGTGGCATGCAGCATCCAGGCTGGCGGCAAAAGCTGCTGGAGATGCTCCAGATGCGTCGCCCGCACCTGCGCCTGCCAGTGGCTGCGCAGGCCTGGTAAATGCAGCAGGGCAGACCAGATCGGATCATTCAGCCAAGCTGCGGCACTGCCCATGAGCTGCCAGCCAGCTCCGGTTTCCCCCAGGAGCAGACGGTTGTTTTTAGACAGGTTTTCAGGGGATGATTCAGGCAGCCACGACTGCAAAAACGCGTTCAGCTCGTTGGATAACCGCTGCTTAGACACACGGCGCAGCAGTGCCTCTGTTGCTGAGCGAAAAAGCTCAAGTTCATGCCCCAGTGGCCGCAGATGCTTGAGCCAAGCCTTCGGTGCCTCTTCGAGAAGCGGCACCTTCGGGCTGAGACTGAGGTCATTCAGGCAATGACTGAAAAGCTCTGGCAATAGGACAGACATGCCAAGTCTTTCGGGCAGCCGGGCGCTGGGTTCAAGGCTGGCTTGGGTGGAGTTAGGCTGCCTTTTTCCCGGCACCGACCTTTTTCTTGGCTTCCTGCTGATTCTTCAGGGCTTCGGCGCGCTTTTGTTGTGTTTGGTGGATCTCCTTCTGCCTCGCGGCGGCCTGGGCTTCCAGTCCGTTCGGGTTGGCGGGATCAGTGATCATAGGAAAATCATCCGTGCGGAAAGGCGTGAGCGGTAGGCCTTCTGCGGAAAAGACATTACACACGGGATTATCACTCCACGCATAGCGCACGGCCACAGGCTGGCTCACCTCCGGGCTGCTGACTTCGATCTGATTCCTGCCTTTTTTGGAGCCACCGATGATGCTGGCCTTTGCCCAAACCCACTTCCGGTCAGCGCCACACAGAGCGAAACCCTTGACCTCATCGACATCGACGGTGCGCAGTCCCTGCGGCGCGTGATCAAAGGTTAGCAGCGCCTTGCTGTCGCTGATCTGCATGGTTTTGAACTCGGGGCTGCGGTAAACCAGATTCATGCCGTAGTCCTTCACCAAGGCCCAGCGCGCGAGGCGCTCAGCGACGTCACGCTTGTTTTTGGGGTGAATGTCATTGGCTTCACCGAGATCGGTGATCACGCATTGCCCGCCGTTGGGGATGGCGGCGAGGGTGCGGGTCTGGCTTTCACGCAGCTCGGCCCAGTCGCTGTCACCGGGAGTTGCAACTTCGTCTTTAAAGTCGGCCAGTTGCACCCAGTAGAAAGGGAAGTCGCCCTGCTTCCATTCGCTGCGCCAGTGGCTGATCATCAGGGGGAAAAGATAACGGTACTCATGAGCTTGGGAGGCATTGCTTTCACCCTGATACCAGATGGCTCCCTTGATGCCGTAGCCAATGATGGGGTTCAGGCAGCCCGCGTAAAGATTGCCGGGACGTTTTTGTCCACGCAGCGGATTCTGCGGCGCGCGCGGTTGCTTGGAGGTGAAAAACTTGCCCGCCTTTTGAGCCTCTTTGCGGGCCGACATCCAGGCTTGCACCTGGGTTTGATGTTGGGTCATTTGCTTCTCAAACATCGCGTCCGTGAAGGTCGCTTCCGTCTGCTGCCATTTGGCGATCATGGCCTTAAAGCGAGCATCGCGCTCCAGGACATCGCGCCGCACCCAGGCCTCGCAGGCGCTGCCGCCCCAGGCGTTGTCGATCAGGCCCACTGGCACGCCCAGCATCTCATGCAGCACGCGGCCATAATGATAACCCACGGCAGTAAAGGCTGCGACGTTAGTAGGTGAGCATTCCTCCCACTGGCCTTTGAAGTCGTCCTGCAACTCCTGAGTCCCCACGTTTGGCACCGAGATGATGCGCAGACCGGGGTGCTTGGCGGTGGCGATGTCCAGATCCGCATCCCAAACACTGCCGAGTTTAAAGCCCATGTTGGACTGGCCCGAGCAGAGCCAGACTTCACCGACTAGGATGTTTTGTAGCTCGCGCCTGCTGCTGCCCGTGATGATCATCTTCGCGGGTTGCGCGTTTGCTGGCAGGGCATCAAGCTGCACGGTCCACTTGCCCTGAGCATCCGCTTTGGCCGTCTTGTTTTGGCTGCCCAGCGCGACCTGGATTTCCGTCCCCGGCGTGTCCCAGCCCCAAATCGGATTCACCTGTTTTTGTTGGAGCACCATATTGTTACCAATGATCGCTGGCAGACGGAGTTGAGCCTGAGCTGCGAGAGTGGTGGAGAGCAGGAGTAAAGTGAGGGCACGCATGAAGATCAAAGAAAACGAGTCCACCTAAACGCCGCGTTACAGCCTCGCATTGCAGGCTGGGGCGGATTGATCAGAGCGGCGGTGGGTGAACTGCGGAAGTAAAGCCAACAGAAGGACCCAAAGTGCCGCAACCTTCAATGGTTGGATAAAGTGTTCCAAGCCTGCATGAATGTTCCAGAAACAGTTTCAAAATGTAGGGCTCTAAAAATCTGGGCTTAGCGCACTCTTGTTCACTGATGCATATTCTTTGCCAGATTTGTGCCTTTTGAATCGGATGGTATTTTCGCTGGCTAAGTCTTCTTGAGACAAGCGACTGTTCTTTAGCGAGCGATCTCCCGAGTTATCTGAAGTCAAGCATCGTCATTCTTCAGGCAAGATTCCATGAGGGCTTTGTGCTCAACATTGACATGTGGATGCGTTAGCCTCTTTCTTTCCAAATCCATGCGCTTATCTCTCCTCCTTCTCGTGTTTCTTTGCGGCTGTGCTTTCGCTGCTGAAGGCCTGCATCCCATCAAATACAATCATCCAGGACTGGTGGTGGATCTGGAGGTGGGGCTCTGGGCCTGGCCGGTGCCTTGTGACGCTGATGGTGATGGCGATTTTGATCTGATGATCTCTTGCCCGGACAAACCGCATAATGGGGTCTATTTCTTCGAGAACACCACGGGTGATACGGCGAAGAACAAGATGCCTGTGTTTAAGCCCGGCAAGTTTGTGAGCAAGACCGCCCACTATGTCATGCCCAGCTATGTGAACGGCCAGCTACGCGTGCTGACGCCGGGTACGGAGCATCCGAACTTTCTCAAAACTGGTCTCGATGAAAAGAAGAAGCTGCCCATCGATGCCAAGTGGTACAAGCCCAAGGGCACCCAGCCGAAAGGCCCCAAGGTGCGGCACAACCAGTGGCGCTACACGGACTATGATGGCGATGGCAAGACCGATCTCGTTGTCGGTATCGAGGACTGGAGCTACTACGGCTGGGATGATGCCTGGAATGAAAAAGGGGAGTGGCTGAACGGGCCACTGCATGGTTTCGTCTTCATCTTCCGCAATGTCGGCACCGACGCTAAGCCCAAGTATGAAAAGGAATTCCGCGTGCAGCCCGTGGATACCTATGGCTGCCCTTCGCCTAACTTTGAGGACTTTGATGGCGATGGTGACCTGGACCTCCTGTGCGGTGAGTTTCTCGATAAATTCACCTACTTCGAAAACATCGGCACCCGTACGCAGCCCAAGTATGTCAAGGGTCGCCGCGTGCTGGATGCGGATGGTAAGCACCTGCGCATGGACTTGGAGATGATTGACCCGGTGGCCTTCGACTGGGATAAGGATGGCGACTTTGATCTCATCTGTGGTGATGAGGATGGGCGTGTGGCCTTCATCGAAAACACTGGCAAGCTCGGTGCTGACAAGTCGCCCGTGTTTGCCAGACCGCGCTACTTCAAGCAGGAGTCTGATGAGATTAACTTTGGCGCTCTCGTCACTCTCTTCGGCTGCGACTGGGATGGCGATGGCGATACGGATGTCATTGCTGGCAACACGGCGGGCTACATTGCCTTTATCGAAAATCTCAGCGGTCCCGGCGTGGCTGAGCCCAAATTTGCAGCTCCGGCCAAGCTCAAGGCCGGTGGCAAAACGCTGCGCATCATGGCGGGCAAAAACGGCAGTATCCAAGGCCCGGCTGAAGCCAAATGGGGCTACACCACGCAGACGGTGGCTGATTGGGATCACGATGGCGATCTCGATATCGTGGCGAACAGCATTCTTGGAAAAGTGGTGTGGTTTGAAAACACCGGCAGCAAAACCAAGCCCGAGCTGGCCGCAGAAAAGCCTGTGGAAGTCGAATGGAATGGCGAGCAGCCCAAGCTCGCCTGGGGATGGCTGCGCTCGCTTGGCAAAGGCCTGCTGACGCAATGGCGCACCACGCCCGTGGCGATTGACTGGGACAAGGATGGCCTTACGGATCTCGTCATGCTTGATCACGAAGGTTATCTCAGCTTTTTTCAGCGTACGAAAACCGGGCTGCAGCCGCCAAAGCGCATCTTTGCTGACAAGAACGGCAAGCTTCTCCAGCTCAACACTGGCACCGCAGGTAAAAGTGGCCGCCGTAAACTCTGCCTCATGGATTGGGATGGCGATGGCAAGCTCGACATCCTGCTGAACAGCCAGAACGCTCAGTTCCTCCGCCAATCCGGCGAAAAAGACGGCCTCATTCTTTTCACAGACAGTGGCAACGTCAGCGACCGCAACATCGAAGGTCATGATACCAGCCCGACGCCTGTGGATTGGGACGCGAATGGTTTGCCTGATCTGCTCATCGGCGCTGAAGACGGTCGGCTTTATTTCCTGAAGAATCCCAAGGCCAAGTGAACGTGAAAGACGGGCGGTGTTTGATCTGATAACAAGCTCTCATGAAACGCCGCCATTTTCTTCAAGCCAGTGCTGCTGCTGTCGTCCCTAGCGTGTCATCTGCTCAGGTGGCCCCTGTCGCGACGCGTGTCATTGATACCCACACGCACTTTTATGATCCCACGCGGGCCCAGGGCGTGCCTTGGCCAGCGGCTGGCTCTAAATTGTATCGCAAGGTCATGCCTTCTGACTGGCGTGCGCTGGCCTTGCCTCTCGGGGTAAAGGAGACCGTCATCGTGGAGGCCAGTCCCTGGGTGGAGGATAATCAATGGATTCTCGATCTCGCAGTTCAGGAAAAGTGCATCGTGGGTTTTGTCGGAAACCTTGATCCCAATGATCCCGACTATGCAGCGAACTTGAAACGCTTCGCCGCGAATCCGATTTTTCGAGGCGTGCGTTGGCGGGCGGACTGGGTGAAGATCGCCGATCAAAAAGAAGCCATCCTCGCGGGCGCCAAGGCACTCGCCGATCATGGCCTGGAGCTGGATCTCAATGGCCCCCCTGAAATCCTGCCGCACGCGGCGGCTCTTGCGGCGAAGGTGCCAGACCTGCGCATTGTCATCAATCATCTCGGCAGCAGCGGCGATCCGCAGTCGCTAAAGCCGGGCTGGAAAGAGAACATCAAGCTCGTAGCCGCTCAGAAGAATGTCTGGATGAAAGTCTCAGCCCTCGTCGAGCAGGTGAAGGGACCAGAGGGGCAGGCACCTCGGGAGGTGGAGTATTATCTGCCGATCCTGGATCATCTCTGGCAGTGCTTTGGTGCCGACCGTCTGATCTATGGTAGCAACTGGCCAGTTAGTGATCGCGGCGCTTCCTATGATATCGTTTTTGGGTTGGTGCGTGATTACTTCAGCTCCAAAGGACGAGATGCCTGTGAAAGCTACTTTTGGAAAAACTCCCAGGCGGCCTATCACTGGATCGAGCGTTGATAGACCTCTCTATCCTGTGAATTTTTTTGATATGCTGAATGATTAACAACCAGATACACGAATCTGGGTCTTTAATTCAGTGAATGTGAATAACATCACTCAAAAACGAGATGTGTAGTCTTACGAATCTGAAAATTTTCGCAAATAAACGAAGAAACTGCTTTAATTTTCAAGGGTGGGTAATATTTTCAATAGTTAATACAGTATAACAGAAATCTTAATAATCGCGTTGTGTCCCACCCTGAACCATCTCCCGCTCCACTGCTAGCCGCGCCTTTTTCGCGGCGGCCAAGGGCTGGAAATCCATTCCTGAGCAGCGTCTGCCGTACGCCTTGGGAGGTTGAAGATTCCGTGGAGGCTTTGAACGAGGACGTTTTGGATCAGTTGGTGGACGCGGTGGCTGGGGATTCCGGTGGTGGTCCTCTCATATTGCTCACGGCTCCCCGCGCTGGTTATGGTAAAACGCATTTGTTAGGCCGAATCGCTGTCGCCAGGGCGAACGAATCCGTGATGGTGCCACTGGCATTTCGCGCGGGTGATGCGCTGATTTTGGCGACTTTGGCGCGGCGTGGTATGGAGTCACTGGCGCAGGCCCCGGCTGAGTATCCGGGCTGGTCGCGCTTGCGTGAGTCTTGCGCTCATGTCGTGACGCTGCTTCTGCATCGCTTGATTGATCATGGGCAGCTTAATTGTGCCAATCCCTCCCAGGCCTTGAAGGTCTTGGAAGGTCCGGTGGAGGAAGTTTTTTCCGAGCAGGGCAAGGCGCGCGTGATCGGAGACTGGGTGCGAAAAAATCGCGATAGTCTGAAAAGTGCGCTGGCCATCCTGGCCTCGAAATCACTGCCCGTGCGGGCTGAACTGCTGGATGGCTGGCTCGCAGCTATGCTGGACCAAAGTCTTGAGGGTGGTCAGGCCGGGCTGGCCGAAATGCAGGAACTCGCCCTGGCTGATGCCGAAATCGGCACGCCTGTCTGGCTGCGGCTGCTTTCGATCTGGCGACCTGTCGTGCTGCTGGTGGATCATTTGGATGGTCTGTATCGTAACCCGCAGGCGGGTGTGACGATTGCCACACTGCTGATGGATCTGGTCGATTATCATCAGGTGCATGTGCTGCTGTGTTTGAATCAAGATGTCTGGCAGGCCACCTTCGGGCATCATCTGCCCAGTGCGCTGGAGGATCGTTTGACGGCCAGTCAGGTGCTGCTGCGTGGTTTGACGGAAGCTGATGCTGAGTCGCTGCTGCGTCTGCGTCTTTCACACAGCGGTTTGGATGATGAACTGCAAAAGGAGTTTGAGTCCTTTGTCAGTGTGAAGCGTCATTTCCTGGGGCGTCCGGTGGGTTCGGTCTCGGCGCGTGCTTTCCTGCGTCATTGTGCTCGACAGTGGGATATTTTTCAGGCGGCACCGGCTACGCCTAGTGAGCCTGATTCTTCTGATTGGATGCCTGATCTGGCGATGCCTGAGGCTGTCATGCCGGATGTCACAGAAGACGAATCATGTCTGCCACTCAAGACAGAAACCATCTCTGAAAGCGCTCTCGTAGCATCCCTGCCAGCTTTGTTTGATCACGAAACCGTGGATCAGGTGCAGGTGATGGCTGAAGGGCTGGCTGAGCCGCGTCCTGCCTTGCCGCAGGATGAACCCGCGGCTGTTTCTGAAAGTCTAGCCACTGCCACTGAATCACCCACCGAGACACCTGATGAGTCTCCTGCTCAGCTCGTTGCCTCTTCTCACAACTCGCTTTTAGACGGTAAAGAAGACAGACTTGAAGACTGGAAAAGCATTCCAAGCACACCGAGTGAAGTGACTCCCACAGCTCCTTCTCCTGATGCTTTTGTGAAGCTGCGTGAGATGCTCTCGCGTCTGCGTCAGCCAGGTGATAAAGCGCTGCTTCCATCTGCCAATGGTTCGCCTTTGAAGCCTGCTCCAGACGCGGGTTCGTCCGTGGATGCTTCCACGCCGAAGTCGCCACTGGCGGAGGTGGCGAAACCTGTGCCGGATGACTTGCCTGGCCGTTTTCAGGCCTTGCGTCTTCAGATGAGCGCAGAGGCTCAGGCCCAGCCTTTGGACTATCAAAAACTGGCTGATCTCATCCGCCTCGCAGGTCGTCGCTTTCCGCTGGTGCGCTACAGCCAGCATGAACTGCCCGGCTTGACCGGCAGCTACGTCATGTATTGGGCGCTTCAGGGCGTGGAGATCTTGTTTGGTCTGGCTCCGCTGAGTGATCAGGCCTATTGGCGCACACTTTCAGGCTTTGCCGCAGGCCGTCAGGCAGACCTCGCCAGCCTTGGCGAGCGCGAATGCCATCGCCCGGCCGATTTCAAGATCGTCACCTTTCGTTCTGATCGCGAGCAGACTGCCTGGCAGAATCTGATGCATAGCGGGCTATTGCCCGCTCCCACGGCAGAGGTGATGGATTGCGTGTTTTTGGATGCCGCAAGCCTCGCGTCGCTCTACGCCATGCAGCGCATCATCAAGGAAGCCGAGTTTGGCACCCTGCAAGCCGAGCCGACGCAAGTGATGTCCGTGTTGGCTCGCGAGCTGGACTTTTTCTGGAAACGCATCACCCGCGTTTCAGCCGTGGCTTGAGCCCCTGCCAATCACAAACACCGGCCTGCAGATTCAGGAACTCTGGAAAAGATGCTGGCGTTTTGTGGGGCCTTCTGCTCAAAGGTAAGTCATGCGTAAACAGCCTGCCGACCATCGTGCCATGCTGGGCTCTGCGATCTTGAATCTGCGGAGTCGTCATGCCACTTCTCGTTCATCTCTGGCCCGGGCTCTCGGGGCCTCGGCGTCCACGCTTAGTTTGTATGTGGAGCAGCTGATGGCCGAAGGCTACGTGCGTGAAACCGGTCTGGATAAGGCCAATCTGGGGCGCCCTCGGCGTCTTCTGGATCTGGTGCCTGAGGCGGGTTGGTTTGCCGGACTGGAGTTTAATGCGCAGAGGGTCAGTGCTGTGGCGGTGGATTTTTCAGGCCGCTGTCTCACCGTGGAAAACCAAGAACTCCCTGAGGGCGCGGATGCGGCCCAGGTCCTGCGGAGCTTGGTCAATCTGGTGGAAAAACTACGGAAGGCTCAGCCGACGCCACTGCTGGGGATCGGTGTCGGGGTGCCGGGATTGGTTGATCGCAAAAAAGGCGTGGGTCGCTTTTTCTCCTTCATTCGGAAATGGGAAAAAGTGCCAGTGGCAGAGCTGCTGCATCAGCGTTTCCAGACCGCGATCACGGTGGAAAATAACCTGCGGGTGATCGCTTTGGCGGAGCGCTGGTTTGGCGGCGGCCGAGACATTCGGGATTATGTGATCCTCGGGCCACGCAGTGGCTTCGGGCTGGCTATCATGCATGACGGTCAACTCCTGCATGGGGCACATGAACTCGCTGGCGAGGTCGGGCTGTGGTTATGGCCGCATTCCGCCGGGGAGCGTGCGATGCATGATCAGCTCTCCGCCGTCGCCATCTATCGCAGGCTGGCTGGGCTGGCGGATGACTCACCTCTGCCTTCGGATTTGCGGCAGGCTTTGTGTGATGTGGCTGATCCTCAGTCCGCTGCCTGGAAAGAAGTGGTCACGGAGTTTGCGCGCGTTTTACGTAGCGTGCAGCTCATCGTCGATCCCGAAGTCTTTTTCCTTCATGGTCCGCTCACATCACTGGGGCGCACTTTTTGTGATGATGTCGAAAAAGTTGCCGCTTTTGCTCTGCCCGGGATGCCGGAACTGCGCATTCGTGTTGTCGGCTCTGAACTGGGCGAGGAAGCTGGCGCACTTGGAGCCGCCAGCCTGGCCATGGAAGAGTGGAACCCGGTGGCTTGAGGTTTACTCGAAGCGTTTGGCTCGTGGCTCGCGCGTTACGGTGTCTCCAGTGCCTGGGCTGGTGACAAAAGGGCCGTCTGCGAGTGGTGCCGTGCCGGTAAAGGCCACGTCAGGCATTTCACTGGGCTTGCCGGCAAGAGGAAAGTCCTTCCGGAGTGGGAAGTAGGGATAACCTTCCCACATCAAAATGCGGCGTAGATCGGGATGTCCTGAAAACTTGATGCCCATCATATCCCAGACTTCACGCTCATGCCAGTTGGCTGTGGGCCAGATGTCGGAGACCGTGGGGGCATCTTCACCATCGGGGATAACTGCTTTGACACGCAGATGCTGAAGATGACCGTAGCCGTAGATCTCATACACCATCTCAAAACGTGGCTCCTGACCCATGTGATCGAGGCTGGAGATGTCCACGAGGTAATCGAAATTCATCTCGTCACGGCAATACTTCAGGATCGCCTTGGCTGAAGCCATGTTGACGTTCAGGGTGTGTTCGCCTCGGAACTCCACTGTACTGAGCACAGCGTCACCAAACTTTTCCTTCAAGGCTGTTACCATCTGCGCAGCGTTCATGATCTAGGAGTCGGATTAATAAAGGGTGGCGATTAAGACAGCTCGTTGACGAGTTCCTGTTTCTGTTCGGTGAAGGAGCTTTCGCCTTCGATCTTCCGTTGCAGGCGCATCAGGCCTTCCAGCAAGGCCTCTGGGCGTGGAGGGCAGCCAGAGATGTAAATGTCGACCGGGATCAGATTATCGATGCCCTGAAGCACGGCGTAGCTGCGATACATGCCACCGCTGGAGGCGCAGGCTCCCATGGCGATGCACCATTTTGGCTCTGGCATCTGATCCCAGATGCGCTTCACAGCGAGGGCCATTTTATAAGTCACAGTGCCGGCCACGATCATCACATCGGCCTGACGCGGAGAAAAGCGCATCACTTCCATGCCGAAGCGGCTGAGATCGTAACGGCTACAGGCTGAGGCCATCATCTCGATGGCGCAGCAGGCGAGACCCATCGGCATGGGCCAGAGGGAGTTTTTACGCATCCAGTTGATGGCAGAATCGAGCTTGGTGAAGACGATATTGCCCTCGATTTTCGAGTCGTAGGCGGCGAGTGATTCAGCGGGAGCGACCATGGCAGATAATGGGC
This sequence comes from Verrucomicrobiaceae bacterium, assembly GCA_947463285.1. Classification (GTDB taxonomy): domain Bacteria; phylum Verrucomicrobiota; class Verrucomicrobiia; order Verrucomicrobiales; family Verrucomicrobiaceae; genus Prosthecobacter. The sequence goes on from CANHTV010000058.1 coordinate 10,987, forward strand.
AGGATTTAGCGCTGAGGGATACGCCCCTGCTTCCCCCCCGGCAACCCCTTTGTGAAAGTTTTCACAAGCTCTGTTTTCAGTCTCGTGATTGAGAATGCCAGCTTTCCACCGTAGTCCTGTGACTGCTGTGGCTCCCATTCTCGCCTTATTCATCATCGCCCTCGTTTCGCTCATCGCGGTGCGAGTCGCAGCCACGGCTTTGATGATGACGGGTTTGAGCTGGGACACGGCCAGTTTTCAGGCCTACTCGGCGTTTTTTGGCGTCGGATTTACGACTAAGGAGGCTGAAATGGTCGTGAACCACCCTGTGCGGCGGCGGATTATCCGGGATCTCATTCTGGCCGGAAACATTGGTCTTACTTCTGCTCTCGCGACCTTGATTGTGACGCTGATGCAGTCCGCAGACACGTCTGATCTGCTCATGCTGCTGGGTTGCGCTGTGGCAGGTCTTGCTTTGATGCTCTATCTCTCGCGCGTCGGCTGGCTGCAAAAAATCCTCGACCGCCTCATTCGATATACCTTGGAGCGCACGGGCATGGTGCGGGCGCTTGATTATGAGCTGCTGCTACGCATCCAGCACGGCTATGTGGTTTCAGAGATTGAGGTTATGCCGAACACTTACCTTGCTGGGCGAACGTTGCGCGACTCCCGTCCATGGGATCGTGGCCTGATCATCCTCTCGATCAAACGTGGTGATGACATGATCCCCGGACTTCCAGGCCCCTCGGACATGATCCACGCTGGAGATGTTCTCACGGCCTATGGTAAAGAGTCCGCTTTTGCGGACATGACGGCTGCTGTGGCCCCTTCATCCAGCCCTCAGTCCGTGTGAAAAGCAGGGCAGGGGGCTGTCGCACTTCCTATCAACTTTGTCGTGGCAGACAAACCCAGGGTCGCGCTAGGATGGCGATATGCGACTCGAAAACAAAGTCATCCTCATCACCGGCAGCGTCACTGGTATCGGCAAAGCCATCGCGAAGCGTTGTGTCGCCGAAGGCGCAAAAGTCCTCATCCACGGTCTTGAGGCCGATTTGGGCCAAGAAACGCTCGCGGAGCTCGGTGCGGACAAAGCCGTGCTCGTACTCAAAGATCTCTCGGAGGAAGATGCGCCGCAAATGCTCGTCGAGAAGGCCGTGAGCGCCTTTGGCAAGCTAGACGCCCTAGTGAACAACGCCGCACAAGTCGGACTGGGCAACATTCACGACACCGACGCCAAATGGTTCCGCCGCATGCTCGAGATCAACTGCGTGGTGCCTTATCTCTTGATCCGCGCCGCCTTGCCGCATCTCCGCGAATCACGCGGCAGCGTCATCAACATCGGCAGCGTCAATGCCTACAGTGGCGAGCCGAATCTGATGCCCTATAGTGTCTCCAAAGGCGCTCTCATGACCCTCACGCGCAATCTCGGCGACACGCTCATGCGCGAGGACGGCATGCGCGTGAATCAAATCAACCCCGGCTGGGTCCTCACCGAAAACGAGGCCAAACGCAAACGCGAGCACGGCCTCAAAGACGATTGGTATGCCGATCTGCCCAAGGTCTATGCCCCTGCTGGTCGCATCCTCTGGCCTGAAGAAATCGCCGCCTGTGCCGCCTGGCTCCTCGCCGACGAATGCGGCCCCATCAGCGGCCAAGTCTTCGATTTGGAACAACACCCCTTCATTGGCCGCAATCCGCCTAAAGACAGCACAACGATTCCGAGCAAATAGAGAATCATTTTGCCACAGGCATCTGGATTTGATAAACCGAGATGGAATTTCCTTTCCGCTCCTTGAACTGGATGGTTGTCGGTTGTGGGGACTTCGCACTTCGCCTTCTCCATGCCCTAATGAAAAGGACTCCTTTCTTTCCAGTTCTTGCCCTTAGTTTACTCTGCGCAGCCTCGCTGAATGCCGCCACTATCACAGTCACCACGGCTGTGGACGAACTCGATTTCCCCTCCGGGCCGAGCCTTTCTCTACGCGAAGCTCTGCGGGATGCAATCGCAGCGGTTGGAGACGATACCGTGGTTTTTTCACCTTCTCTCAGTGGGCAAACACTCGTGCTGACCAGCCAGATCTCGATAAACATGAACACGGTTGGAAACGTGATCGTGGATGCCAGCAGTCTGCCCGGTGGACTGACCCTCAGCGGTA